>CAZSHJ010000011.1:0-35566 GCA_964606745.1 uncultured Thermoplasmatales archaeon
GATTCCAGAAACGATATCCACACGGAAGTTTCTGGAGCGGATATGAGCATCATGAATCCACGGGAAAAATAGACTTGAAGCCAGCATTTATCTGAAAGAGCAGCAACATCACTGTGGGATAGTTGTCATTGATGACTTACAGCAACGGTTATCTTGATTTACCGCCGAGTGAGATGCGGTATGACCGAGCCCCTTGTGGGCGAGGGCTTGTCTTATAAGGGAGCAGCCCCTATTTCACTTTAATGCCCTCTCTGCATCCATCTTTTATGTTTTTTGCAAACGTTTTTATTTCTGGCAGTGCTTTTTCCGGGGCATCCAAATACTTCTCATAAATCCTTCCTATTGCGCTTCCAGTAATCACACCATCGGCGCCACCTGTTATAACCGACTTTACATGCTTAAGCTCTGAAATACCAAAGCCAACCACAAATGGAATTTTAGAATGCCGGTGCACTTTTTTAATCAACTTTAAAGTCATTTCTTGCAGGCTTTCCCTTGCACCGGTTACCCCGGTGACTGCAATGACATAAACAAACCCTCTTGCGCGCTTTAAAATTTCTTTGAATCTTTTTTCTGGTGTTGTAGGTGCAATAAGAAAAATTATATCTATGCCATGTTTCTCTCCTGCTTCAAGCAAAGAATCTGCCTCTTCAAAAGGAACATTAGGAGCAATTAGACCATCCGCTCCCGCTTCTTTAATGTTTCTCATAAAATTCTCAACGCCCATATGAAAGATGATATTGTAATAGCTGGTGACAATAATCGGCTTTTTCACTCCATCCTTTCTAAGCTTTTTTATTCCATTAATTGCTTTTCTGGGAGTCATTCCGGCATTCAATGCTCTCTCACAAGCTCTCTGAAAAACTGGACCATCTGCTGTCGGATCAGAAAAAGGAATGCCAAACTCTATTATGTCAACTCCGTTTTCACAAAGCGCCTTAATCAATTTCAGGGAAAAGTTCTCATTTGGGTCTCCATAGTAAACGTGCGCCATATAGACTGCTTCTTCTCTTGCAAACGTCTCTGCTATGTTCAAAACTTCACCCCTTCAATCTCTGCAACCATGCGAACATCTTTATCTCCCCGTCCAGAAAGACAGACAACAATTATTTCATCTTTTGCAAGTTTTGGAGCTAACTCGCACACATGCGATATTGCGTGTGATGCTTCCAAGGCGGGAAGAATGCCTTCAAGCTTTGACAGCAAATGGAATGCCTTCAAGGCTTTCTCATCAGTTACTGGAATATATTCTGCCCTCCCTATCTCCTTGTAGAAAGCATGCTCTGGTCCCACTCCAGGATAATCCAAACCAGCCGATACAGAATGCGTCTCCCTTATCTGACCTTGTTCATCCTGAATAAAATAACTTTTCTTTCCATGAAGCACCCCAATCTCTCCTGCACACAGCGATGCACCATGTTTCCCTGTTTCAATTCCTTTTCCGCCTGCCTCTACCCCAATCATCTTAACATCATCATGTAAAAATGGATGGAATAGACCAATTGCATTGCTACCTCCTCCAACACAAGCAACCAGATAGTCGGGCAATTTTCCTTCTTTTTCCATTATCTGTTTTCTCGCCTCTTTCCCTATGACTGACTGGAAATCTCTCACCATTTTAGGGTATGGATGCGGTCCAACAACAGAGCCAATGACATAGTGCGTAGTCTGGCAATTAGCGATATAATCTCTCAAAGATTCATTAATTGCGTCCTTGAGCGTTTTCGATCCAGATTTAACCGGAATAACCTTAGCCCCAAACAAATGCATCCTGAAAACATTCAATGCTTGCCTTTGCATGTCGACTTCTCCCATATAAACCTCGCATTGAAGACCCAAGGCAGCAGCTGATGCGGCAGTCGCCACTCCATGCTGGCCTGCCCCCGTTTCAGCAATTATACGCTTTTTACCCATTTTTTTTGCCAGAAGCACTTGACCCAAGGTATTATTTATTTTATGAGCTCCAAGATGCGCCAAATCCTCACGCTTAAGGTAAATTTTTGCACCACCTAAATAGTCCGTTAAGCGTTGCGCAAAATACAAAGGTGTTGGTCTCCCTGCCAAATCCTGTAGGTAATGCTTATATTCTTTCTTGAATTCCTTGCTTTTTCTTACTTCCTGGTAAGATCTATCCAGTTCCTCGAGTATAGACATCAATGTTTCCGGTACGAACTGTCCTCCAAATCTCCCGAAGTATGCTTTTCTGTTCATTGTTTACACCTTTTCATGAATGCTTCAACCTTCTCTTTATCTTTCCTTCCCCCCTCTGATTCAACCCCTGAGGAGACATGCACTGCATACGGATTTAGTTTGAGAGCTTCTTGCACATTATCAGGGTGAAGCCCTCCTGCAATGTTGAACCTCTTGCAGTATTGCAAATAGGGCATGATATTTCTGTAGTCATATTTCAGACCCATACCGCCTGTCTTTCCATGAAGTGAAGCCTCAAACAAAATGACATCGCAAACTTGAGTAAATTCCATAAATTCATCTAAATCCATCTCAATTTTTCCTTTTTTTACATCAATGTGAACTGCGCGAATAACTCCAAAGCCTTGTTGCTTTATTTTCTCGACCTCTGCAACATTTAAGGTATAGAGTTGCACCATATCTGCATTAACATATCTTGCCTTTTCTATAAATTCCTCGCTGCTCTCTGGAAATCCAATTAAAGATTTTGTAGTAAATGGTCCTAGTTGCTCTATGATGTCTTTTATTTTCTCTATCTGAACGTTTCTTCTGCGACCCTCTACACTAACAAAACCTATGGCATCTGCACCAGCTTCTTCACATATCAACGCATCTTCCATTGATGTCACTCCACATATCTGCACCTTGGTCATGCTACTGCCTCCTCACCTGCAGTTACCAGCTCCCTCACCTTTCTGCTGATACTTCGTGATTTTATCAAGCATGTTCCCACTAATACTGCATCAGCACGGTTTCCAGACAATTCATACACTTCCTTTATATCCTCTCCATTCTCAATGCCGGAAGCACTTATGAAAACTATCTCTTCTGGAATATCCTTTCCAATTACCACATTTTTAAAATTTGTATAGAGATTACCATAAATGTCACGGTTGTTCACCTCGATGATTTTTGGTTTCAATGATAATGCTTTTTGTATTTCTTCTGCAGTGTTTGCTTCAATGAAGGCATCCATTCCTAACTCCTTTCCCATATCAATAAATTGCTTAATATTTTGGCCAACTACTTCCAGCACACGAATCATCAATAGATATGCATTCGCTCCCGCTGTTACACACTCAGCCAAATGTATTGGTTTGAAAAAGAATCCTTTTGCGAGTAGCGGCAGGTCTGTAGCATCTGTAACTATTTTTAGGTACTCGATACTCCCATTGAAAAACATCGGTTCAACTACAACAGAAATGGCGCTGGCGCCGCCTGCCTCAAATTCTTGAACTATGTTTGTTATATCTTTTCTTTTAAAAGTCCGCAAATTTCCTTTACTCGGTGATGAAAATTTGAGTTCTGCTATAATTTTTATTCCTTTATTTCTCCCATCTCTAAGTGTTTGATACATGCTTTTCTTTACTCTTTCCTCTTCCCTCAATTTGTTGTCCACAATTTTTCCAATTGTTTTTCCTAAAGTTTTTTGCAAGCTCATTTTTCTTTCCCTCTATATTCTTGTGTTTTTTCTATCAGCATATCAAGCTTTTTCATTGCTTTTCCTGTTTCTATGGCTTTTTGTGCTAATTTCATTCCTTCTTCTATGTTTTTACTTTTTCCAGCAACATAAAGCGCTGCACCCGCATTCAATAAAACGATGTCAGTATATACTGAGTCTTCGCCATTTAAAACAGATAGAGTTATTCCTGCATTTTCTTGAGGGCTTCCTCCCTTTATATTCTCGAGTTTAGTTCTTTTAATTCCAAGCTGTTCCGGAGTTACGGAGTAAGTTTCCACCTCTCCATTTTTTAATTCTGAAATTTTCGTCTTGCTTATAGTTGAAACCTCATCTAGACCTGAGCCATTTACTACCAATGCATGTTTTATTTCAAACTTTTTCAACACGTATGCCAGTTTTTCCGTCAAAGATCCATCATAAACTCCTAAAAGTTGGAGCTTTACATTCGCAGGGTTGGTTAAGGGTCCTAACACATTGAAAACTGTTCTGACACCGATTTCTTTGCGTGGACCAATAGCATACTTCATTGCTTTGTGAAATGTGGGGGCAAAAAGAAAACCAATTCCTATTTCTTGTATACAATGCTCCACTTCTTTTGGAGTAAGTTCAATATTCACTCTCAATGCTTCCAACAAATCAGCTGATCCTGACTTGCTTGAGACACTTCTGTTCCCATGCTTTGCAATTGGAACTCCTGCTCCAACCACAACAAAAGTAGCAGTCGTGCTTATGTTAAAGGTTCCTGATTCATCACCTCCTGTTCCACATATATCTATTGCATTCTCTGGCACGCTAATTTTGCTTGCTTTTTCCCTCATTACTTTGGCACATGCATAGATTTCATCAACGGTCTCCCCTTTCATCCTTAACGCAGTTATGAAACTGGCTATCTGTACTGGTGTTGCAATCCCACTCATGATTTCATTCATTACAGCAAGCATTTCTCCTTCTGATAGATCTTCTTTTCTGACTAATTTTCCTATCCCCTCTTGTATCATTCGCATCCCTCCAAGAAATTTTTTAAGATATACTTTCCCTGCTGTGTGAGAATCGATTCTGGGTGAAATTGGACACCATAAATAGGATATTGTTTATGCTTGATGCCCATGATTTCCCCCAAAATAGTTTTAGCAATTATTTCTAGACAATCTGGAAAGTTTTCACTACTAACTATCAAAGAGTGATATCTGGTTGCACTAATTGGGTTTGGAATGCCTTTAAAGATTTCATTACTCTTATGGTAAATAAGACTAGTCTTTCCGTGTAACAATTTATTTGCGAAGACAATTTTTGCTCCATAAATATATGCTATTGCCTGATGGCCCAAACAGACCCCTAATGTTGGGATGCGTTTGCTCATGGTTTTCAATATCTTCAAAGCAACCCGTGAATCCTTTGGATGACCAGGTCCAGGGCTTAACACAATTTTATCTGGTTTTGCTTTTTTTACTTCTTCCAGCAAAATGTTATTCCTTTTGACAACTATATCCGCACCCGTTTCCCCTAGATATTGGGCTATATTATAAACAAAAGAATCATAGTTGTCAATTATGAGGACTTTAGTCACTGCAGTCACCCTCTAATGCCTTTATCATTGCACCCATTTTATTCTCAGTTTCAAAAAATTCTTTCTCTGGTATTGAATCAGCAACAATGCCTGCTCCCGCTTGGACATAGGCTTTATTCTCCTTTGTAATGATGGTTCTGATGGTTATTGCAAAGTCCATATTCCCGGAGAAATCAAAGTATCCAACCACACCAGCATAAGGGCCCCGTCTGCATTTTTCAAGTTCCTCAATAATCTCCATGGCTCTGATTTTCGGTGCTCCTGTGACGGTGCCTGCTGGAAAGCATGACCTCAAAGCATCAAAGCAATCCTTGTCTTTTCTCAGCCTACTAGTAACATTTGAAACAATGTGCTGCACATGTGAATACTTCTCTATCCCCATTAACTCATCAACCTTTACTGAGCCGTATTCTGAAACGCAACCCATATCATTTCTGTGCAAATCAACAAGCATGATATGTTCCGCCCTCTCTTTCTCGTCCAAAAGCATATCTATTTTTAGCTTTTCATCTTCCTCGGGGTCTTTGGCTCTCGGTCTTGTTCCAGCAAGCGGTCTAGTAGTCAATACATTATTTTCAAGTCTAACAAGCATCTCTGGAGAGGAGCCAATGATTTTTGTTTCATCAAAGTCAAGGTAGAATAAGTAGGGTGAGGGATTCACCTTCCTGAGTATTTTGTACATCTCAAATTCCTCTCCCCTGAAATCAACCTCGTTTCGTCTCGATATAACTGTTTGGAGGATGTCTCCCATTCGTATGTATTCCTTTGCTTTTTCAACTGCTTCCTCATACTCGCTCTTTTCCATATTTGGTTTTATTCTGCCGATACTTAGGCTTTCTTCTTTTTCTGTTCTCTTGTTGAGCAAACTCTCTATTTCTCTCTCAGAGCTATGAGATATCAAAAACACTTTTTTGTTCAAATGATCAAAGCAAACTAATTGTGAAGGAATCATGAAGTGAGCATCAGGAAAATTCAAGTCGTCTTTTAATAAAGAAGGCAATCTTTCGAAGAATCTAACGATATCATAAGCAAAATATCCAACCATGCCACCAGAAAAAGGTAAGAAATTTACTGTTCCTCCTTCTAAGCTGTAGAATTTTTTCCGCAAGAGTTCATAAGGATTTTCGCACCGTATTACGCTTCCATCACATTCTACTTTATTTCCTTTAGATTTGAATGTGAAAATTGGATTAAATCCTATAAAGGAATAGCGTGCTGTCCTCTCAGTGCCTTCCACGGATTCCAAAAGAAAACTCTCGCCTGGGAACTCTTGCCTTATTGCTGAATATGCCTGTATTATGTCAAACTCATCAATATGCAATTTTTTGACGCTTGTTTTTAAATTCTTAGTACTCATTATCTACTCTCCAGTACAATTTTGTATAAGAAAGTAATATATTAACCTTTATAGTACAAAATTGTACTTTAAATGTATTTTGACTATTTCTCGACTTTATCTAGAGATGCTGTCACTTGTAACAGCACTGCAGAGGAGGTTACTCTGCCGCCATTCAAGTGTGCTGACATTATCCAACGGCAGCAAATAATGATGGCTTAAATTTTGAATGAACTCCCTGTTATCATTACTTGGACTTGTGACAATGAGGGCACTGGGATCAATAATGAGTCGTATAAGTTTGGACAGAATGGTTTTCACTTAACCTGACTCACCATAAAGCCCAATAATCGGATGAGTAATATCAAGGGATCAGATAGGAGACAATAGCAACCAGCAATAAAATACCGTCATCATTATTTTCAAAATTAGCATATTTACGAATTCGTGGGAAGTCCCCAGAGCTGGTTACGGGATTATCACAAACGTTCCGTTTCTGAGACTGTTAACTCCACCTTCCTTAGAATGTTTCCCAGACCCCTGACCAGAAGTCTGAGGAGCAGGAGGAAGATAGAATCATTTACAAGGAATTGTGTTTACAACATTAGAAGAGTAACATATATTCGATATCTTGCTGACATCACTCTGAAGTTTGGGTTGTGTAAATGTCAGTAATTTTGTCCCAAAGTCATCCCCATAAAACTTTTTATATATTACCTTATAAACGGCATTAAAATGTTTAGCCCTTTCTCTAGTATCTCATGCTCTATTGCATAAGAGATCCTAATGGCGTTTTGTTGCTCTCCAAATAAGGCGTTGGGCATCACCAATACTTTTTTTTCCATTAACATATTCGATATATTCATAGAATCATTTGCCGTGTAAACATAAACATAGAAAGCGCCTTCTGGATAAATGTAATCGACTCCAGCACTATCTAAATACTTCATGACCAACTTTCTTCTTTTATTAAAGGATTTCACATCAACAGGACATTTCTTTCTCAATGCTTCAATAGCTGCTTTCTGTGCTGCATATGGGCAGCAGGTGGTATTTGCTACATGAACGCTCGTTATTCGCTCAACAAACTCATGTCCTCCCGCTAGGTATCCTAAACGTAATCCTGGGAATCCATAGCTCTTGGAAAAACTATTTATGACGATTACATCGTCAGAAAACCTTCCAGGGCTAATATGCTTTTTGTGCCCATACACATATTTTTCATAAGATTCATCAGAGAGAAGGATTAAATCATGCTCATTGGTTATCTCAACCAATTGCTTTATTTCTTCTTCTGAATAAACTATTCCTGTTGGGTTCGAAGGGCTATTAACTACCACCATTTTCGTTCTTTTAGTTATTTGATTTCCCAGCTCTTCCATATCAGGTCTATTATTTTTCAAAGGCACTGCTTTTATTTTTGCTCCAAGAAGAGCAGGTGCCATTGTGTATTTCCCATAATAGGGAGAGAACAGAATGACTTCAGAGTTATGGCTCAAGAGAGCTAGCATGGCATCAAAAATTGCTTCAACTGCACCTGCAGTAACAACTACTTCTTCCACCCAAACTTTATTCTCCACGCTCAATTTTTTTTTGATTAAATTCCTTAATTCAGGCAATCCTTGTATAGGGGTATAGCCAGTATACTCCTCTATACTCTCCTTCATTGCTTTGATGATAGAGACAGATGGTTTAAAATCTGGCTGTCCTATGGCTAAATTTATCACATCGGATTTCGACAACATCTCATTCAGTTTCTTGAAATAATATATATCAAATTTGTGCATTAAGGTCCTCATCAATTTTTATTAACTCCTCTATGAGTGCTTTCCTTGTTTTTCGGGCAAACCTATTGTGGGTTTGCATGTCTACAAATAGTTGCTCACTATCATTTCTTACGATATTCGCTAGCCCTATAAGTTGCCCATGAGTTGGAGTTGTCATCTCTACCTTTTCTATATCCATTTCAACTAAAACTTTTCCGATAAAGTAAGACAATGTCAATGACTTTGCCATTTGTTTGTCATGCTCCTCTGGATTACCCTCCATTACATGTAAGCCAAGCTTTTCTAAAAAATTCTTAATGCTTGCCAGTTTTCTTGTTCTGATAGGGCATAAAACAATCTTCTTTCCTTTCAATCCGTTTTTTGTACTATCAGGACCAAATAGGGGGTGCGTTCCAATGAACTCACACTCCTTTGGAACCAATTTTTTCATAGTTTTTACTGGTTCTTCTTTTACTGAACATACATCAACTACAATGGCACCTTTCTTCAAGAAAGGAACCATATTCCTTAAAACCTCTTCAAAATTAGATATAGGCACACAGAGCAAAACTATGTCTTTACTAGCACACTCTTCCACACTGGCAAAGGCTACTCCTATCTTTCTCGCATCCTCCCTTTTATTGATGTAATCGCCCACAAAAACCGTGAAATGTTTTTTAAGATGCTTTGCTGCAAGCTGACCAAACCTGCCAAACCCGATTATGCCTATTGATTTTCTATTTTTATACATGCTTTAATTTCACTCTCCTTTGCTCTTTCTTGCTCATATTTAATATTTTGTTGAGAATTTGAGAGATGGGTTTAGCCAAGAGTCCCAGTTCCATTGTTTTTTCCTTCCACATTTCTTTCAATTGCTTTTCTCTTCCCCCATCCGAGAATGGCAAACCTACCTTATGCTTTTCTTTGGCTATCTTCCTAACCAATTTTACCCTCTCTGAAAGCAACTCTAATATTTTTTCATCTATTTTATCTATCTCCTTCCTCAATTGGATTATGTCTTTCATTTATGCCTCATCATCAGCAAATCAACCAAACTTATTGTGGTCACGCTCTCAACCACTGGAACTGCCCTTATTGCAATGCAAGGGTCATGCCTTCCCTTAATTTCAAGCTTGCATTCTTTCATTGTCTCTAAATTCACCGTGCTCTGGGGTCTAAGAATACTCGAAGTTGGTTTTATAGCAACTCTAAAAACTATTGGCATGCCATTACTTATTCCGCCAAGAATTCCTCCTGCATTATTGGTAGAAGTAATTACCTCGCCCTCTTTAATAATGAAGGGGTCATTGTGTACAGAGCCTTTCAGCTCCACACATCTAAACCCTGAGCCAAATTCTATACCCTTAACCGCGGGTATGCTAAATATAGCATGACTTAAAACACTTTCAATTGAATCAAACAAGGGCTCTCCAATGCCCACGGGCAATCCAAGCACTCTACATTCAATAAGCCCTCCAACAGAATCTCCTCCTTCTCTTGCCTTGATAATTTCTTGCTTCATTGCTCTCGCTGTTTCCAAATCTGCACATCTAACATCATTTGTATACACATTTCTCTCAATTTCTATGTTTTTGATTTCTTTTATTAACTTTATCTTCCCTATTTGCACTATATGTACCAATACTTTGATTTCTTCTTCTACAAGAATCTGTTTTGCTATTGCCCCAGCCATTACAAAAGCAGCTGTCATCCTGCCGGATAATACTCCCCCACCCCTATAGTCATTAAAGCCACGATATTTTTTTCTGGCGGTAAAATCTGCATGTCCAGGTCTCGGTTTATTCTTTACTTTTTCATAATAACTAGAGTCAACATCCTTGTTCTTGACTAAAATTGTTATGGGTGCACCAGTTGTTTTTCCATTTAATAATCCTGAGAGTATCTCTACATCATCGCTTTCTTTCCTTAAAGTTGTTAAATCACTTTGTCCAGGCTTGCGTCTATCAAGCTCTATTTGTATAGCCTTCATGTCTATTGTGTGACCGGGAGGACACCCTTCCACAACTGTTCCTATGCATTCCCCGTGGCTTTCTCCAAACACCGTTATTCTGAACTTTTTTCCGAATGAGAAACTCATTTTATCTTACCCCCTAAATTTTTTATATCCTCTGCAAAGGAGGGATAGCTCTTTTTTATGCACTCCACATTTTTTATCACTGTTTCTCCACTTGCAATCAAACCAGCAACAGCACAGGCCATTGCTATTCTATGGTCACGGTAGGGGTTTATATCTGCTCCTTTAAGTTTTGTTGGGCCCTTTATTACCAAGCCACCCTTTTTTTCGGTTATGTTTGCTCCCATTTTTTTTAGCTCGCATGTTATCGATATTAGCCTATCGCTCTCTTTAAATCTTAAGCGTTCTGCATTGATTATTTTCGTTATCCCTTTTGCTTGAGTTGCGAGTACAGCGCAAATTGGAACTAAGTCAGGAATATCAGATGCATCTATGGTGATTGCTTTCAATTCTGCCTTTTCCACAGTTATGCTATTTTCTTTCTCTTTCACATGAGCACCCATATCTTTAAGTATCTGGACAATTTTTCTATCTCCCTGCCGCGAGTTTAATTCAAGGTTAAAAACTTTAACTTTTCCAGCAAGCGCTCCTGCAACTAGCATAAAAGATGCTGATGAGAAATCTCCCCGAATTGTATACTCCAAGGGCTTAAAATTCTGTTGTGACGGAATGACAAACCTCCTAAAACCCTCAGAAGCAGAAATTTTAATACCGAATTCTTTAAGCACTTCTATTGTGATTTCAACATAAGGTTTTGATTGAAGCCCTGTAGTAAGTTCTATTGTTGTTTTCTTCGATGCCTTAGGGCAAGCAAAAAGGAGTGCTGATATGAATTGGGAACTTATATCGCCGCGCATTTTTACACTGCCTCCTTTTACATCTCCTCCAAAAACTGCAATGGGCGGCAATCCATTCCCTCTAGTGGAGACAGCTTTGATTCCCAGTTGCGTTAAAGCATTCAGCAGTTCCCCGACGGGTCTCTCCCTCAGCGATTTATTTCCTGTAAGCACACACACTCCAGGGACAAGAGAGGAAATCGCTGTGAAGAATCTAAGAGTTGTTCCTGAGCCCCCACAATCCATAACATCATCCGGAGTTCTCAACTTTTCTGTTCCTACTATAATAAGGTCTTTCCTCATGTTTACTTCTGCTCCGAGCATCTTACATACTTTTATCGTTGCCTCTGTGTCATTGCATAAAAGAGGATTAGTAATCTTGGATTTCCCATTAGCGAGGGCCGCGCAAATTATTGCTCTATGGGTGTAGCTTTTTGACGGCGGTGCTTTCAGCATTCCTTCGATTCCACTCTTTTTGATAGTTATTTTCATTTGCTCACCTGATTGATTATTTTATCTACGACTTCATCGATTTCCAAGTTGGTTGTGTCTATCGTGAAATATGCTGATGAATTGTAAAATGGCTTCCTGAACTCCAGAAGTTCTTTTATTTTTTCAAGCCTGCTTAAGGCATTTAACAAAGGTCTTTCATTATCACTTGAAGTCCTTTTTAGTATTGTTTCAGGTGAGGCTGTTAACAGTATAAGCACTGCATTCTTCTTAAGTCTGTCAATGTTTATCCTATTTAGCACTACCCCACCTCCACAGCTTATGACCACGTTTTTCATTTCAGCAACTTCTTTTATCAGTTCTATCTCAACTTCTCTGAATCGTGTTTCTCCATCCTCCTCAAAAATTTCGGGGATTGACTTGCCAGCTCTTTTTGCTATTAGTTCATCTATCTCAACAAACTCTTTGTCCAGCCTCTTGGCCAGCAATTTTCCTACTGTAGTCTTTCCTGTTCCCATGAATCCTATCAATGCTATACTGCTTTTCATAGACCCACCCCTAGATACTTCAGCAAAGCCTTCCGCATAACTTCTATTGGAGGTTTTTTACCAGTCCATATCTCAAATCCAATGGTACCTTGATGAACAAGCATACCAACGCCATTGATGGCTTTGCACCCAGCTTTTTCCGCTTCTTCAATCAGCATTGTTTTCAAAGGGTTATAAAGTACATCCATTACTACCAATCTTGGGTGTAACATTTCTGATGTCACAAGAGTGCTTATCTGTTTACCTCTCATTCCAACAGAAGTGCAATTTATTAACACATTCGCATCTTTTAGCTCTTCCTCGATTTTTTCTAAACCTCCTGCCCTAGTTTTTGCCCCTATTTTTTTATTTACCTTTCTTGCAAGCTCTTCTGCTTTGCCTGTTGTCCTGTTAAGAATAACAATTTTTATTGCACTATTAAGAGCGAGCGCAAAAACAATTGCCCTGGCTGCTCCACCTGCTCCCATTAATACTATCTTTTTGTCCCTGATATCCACATCATTTTCTTTAATCAAATTGAGAAAACCTAGCCCATCTGTATTATGACCGATAACTTTTCCATTTTTTTTGTAAATTGTGTTCACTGCCCCTATCAGCTCCGCTTCTGTAGTCAGTTTATCTATGTATTGGATTGCATTAACCTTATGGGGTATTGTTATATTCGCGCCAGCAATTTTTCCATTTCTGATGCTTTCGATAAATCCTTCTAACTCATCTACTTTTACCCTCAATTTTTCATAATGGAATTCTTTATCCAGACCCAATTCTTTTAGTGCTGCATTGTGCATTATTGGGCTTAATGAATGCTCAATAGGGTCTCCAATTACGACCAGCTTTTTCATTTAACTAACTCCTCCATAACCTTTCTCATCGCAGTTACACTGAGTTGACCTGACCCTGCTTTCCTTCCTACAGATGCATATGTGAAAGGTGCACCATACAACAATGCTGCTATCCGAGTAAATCTCCCCAACTTTCCCATGGCAAATGCCACAAGCGGAAATTTCTTCTTTTTTGCTTCCAGCAGCAAATATAAAATCCTATGACAATCTTCTGTTGAGTTAGCAAATGTAACAACTTTTCCAATGTCTGCTCCCTGCTCTTTTTCCTTATGCATTATCTCCAACATTTTTTCCATGCTTGGTGTTTTTTTGAAATCATGCATTGAGATGATTACTTTACAATTATTCTCTCTTGCTTTTTTCAAAACTTTTTGTTTTAACTCTTCCTTGGTCTCTATTTCAATATCGACCATGTCATACCCTGCATCAATTGCTTTGAGCAAGTAATCAATTCTTTCTTTATCATTTCCTTTGAAATGACCACCATATACTACAGAACGGTTTGTTGCTATGACAGGGGCTTTGATGGCATCATATATTACATCCAAGTTTTCTATCTTGCTCATAAAATCCATCCTGTGCTCAACCAATTCTGTGTCAAGTGCCTTAGCTATTTTAATACAATCCTCTGCTGTTCCCTCTGTTATGCATGAGCAAAGTTTCATTTTTCTATCACTTCTTCATCTTTAACAAGTGTACCAAAATGCCTTCCTCCCAACTCAAAGTGTGCAATCACTTTATTCCTTGGCTTTAACTCAGTTACCGCTCTACTTCCTTTTGGTGTGACCACCCTGATTGTTTCAGCATTTTGCAAAACTGCCTTTGCCGTTTTGCCTTCAATTTCCGCTTCTATCAGTATGAGAGGCCTCAATTCTATTTTTGACCTTACTACATTGCTGACTCTTGTTTTTCCTTCCCTATTTACTATTAAGACCTCATCTCCTGCTTCTATCTCCTCTAAATATCTTGTTTTGTTGTCAGGGGAGAGGAGGTAAAGGGAAATTGCTCCAGCATTCACTCTGAAAGGTCTTGGAGCAACGAATGGATTTCTTACTACTTCTGCCTGGACCAAAATCATGCCTTGAGAAGAGTTTCCAACCATCATACCTTCCCCCTCTGCCATTATGTCACAGGTATCTATACAGGCCCTGGCTCCCATGCCAATCTCTTTTACCGTCACTACTTCTGCCTCCTCCAACTTAAGCATATTCTCTGGAATCATTGTCTTCACTGTTTTTTGCAATTCTTTTATATCATCTGTCTCCAACACTATACCATCTGTCCCAAGCTCGAGTGTTTTCATTACCCTCTTAACCTCTTTTGCACTTCTGACTTTAACCAGTATCTCTGTTTTTCCTTTCAGTTCTGCTATTAAATTCTCTAAAGGAATAATTTTTTGCTCCGGGAATTCTAGCAACAATCGTTCTCCTGCAGAGGCGATAACTTTTCTTTCATCTTCCTTTCTTCTTATTATAAATGTAGGTATGTCGCCCATCTCTTCAAGCAAAGGTAAGCCCAATAATTTTGCTTCATTTCTTGCCTCTTTGCTTTTTGTCTGTACAATCACCTTCATATTTCACCACCCAAAATCTCTAATGCCTCATTCACTCTTACGCCATCTATTATTATAGATCGTAATGCCCTTACCATGGCAGTTGGGTTTTCATGCTGGAATGCATTCCTTCCTAAAGAGACTCCAGCTGCACCCGAATCCATGGCTTCTTTAACCATTTCAAGCACCTCTCTATCATTTTCACATTTAGGTCCTCCTGCAATGATCACTGGTACAGGGCAACCTTCCACAACTTCCTTGAACGTATCAACATTTCCCGTATAAACTGTTTTTACCATATCTGCACCCAGCTCAGCGCCTACCCTTGCCACCAGAGCGACTGCCTCCGGGTCAAGCTTTTCCTTTATGTTTTTTCCTCGTGGATATATCATGGCGAGGAGCGGCAATTGCATTTTTTCACATTCTTCAGATATTTTTCCCAGTATTTGAAGCATGTCTGGCTCTGCCTCACTGCCACCAATATTTACATGTACAGAAACAGCATCTGCTCCCGCGCGAATTGCTTCCTCCACTGATGAAACCAGTACTTTGTTATTTGGATCCTCTGCGAACTTTGTACTTGCAGATAAATGCATTATTACGCCGCAGTTCGGGACATCTCTCAATGACCTTACGATGCCCTTGTGCATGAGCACTGCCGTTGCTCCCCCGGCAACGAGTTTTGGTACTGTTTGATTCATGTCTTCCAAACCACTTATAGGGCCGACAGTTATTCCATGGTCCATTGGTATAATTACCGCTTTGCCCTTTTCAGTTATTCTTTCCATTCTTGCTTGCTTTCCATTCATTTTAACACCTCTTAAACATATTTTTGCGCATGAAGCAGTTCTGCATTAAGGATGCTTGCCCCTGCCGCCCCGCGAATTGTATTATGTCCCAAAACTAAGAATTTGATGTCCAGGACAGTATCCTCACGTATTCTGCCGACCGTACATGCCATGCCCCCATCCATATTTCTATCCAATCTGGGCTGCGGTCTGTCCTCCTTTTCCATGACTATCAGTGGATATCTGGGAGCAGATGGGAGATTCAATTTCTGGGGCAATCCCCTGAAATTTTTCATAATTTCTTTAACTGATTCTACATCGGTTTTTTCTTTAAACTGCACGGAAATGCATTCCATATGGCCGTCGCTGACGTTAACACGATTGCAGCTTGCGCTAACTGATATATCAGCATTAACCACCTTGTTTTCTTTCAGATTTCCCAGCAGTTTCAAGGTCTCTTTTTCTACCTTCTCTTCCTCTCCTTTAATGAAAGGTATTATGTTGTCTGCAATGTCGATTGAAGCGACGGCAGAAAAGCCGGCTCCTGACAATGCTTGCATTGAAACAACGCTTACCTTTTCCAAGGTAAAAGCATTGTGCAAGGGCTTAAGCGCCAGCACCATCTGTATGGTAGTGCAGTTTGGATTGGTTACAATAAAACCATCGGTTTTTCTACCCCGCTTCTGAATATCAACAAGCTGTAAGTGCTCGGGATTCACTTCTGGAATTATCAAGGGAACGTCATCATCCATCCTGTGGGAACTGGCATTGCTGGCAACGATTAAACCCTTTCTGGCCAGATCTTCCTCAACTTTTTCTGCAATACTGGAGGGCAATGCAGAGAATGCCAATTCGCAGTCAAGTTCGTCCTTAACGGTTTTTACTTCCATTCCCTCAACCTCATGGGGAAGTATTCCTGTGCTGTGCCTGCAAGCCTTTGAAAAGTTTATGCCCGCTGAAGCCTCGCTTGCAACAACTTCTGTTAACTCAAATAGTGGGTGGTCATGCAGCAGTTGTACAAATCTTTGACCTACCATCCCGGTAGCGCCAATCACCCCTACTTTCAAAATAATCCCTCCAAAACTTGCTTCGCTTTTTCAGCATCATTACTGTCAACAAATATGTCTGCCTCACATATGCTAGTACTGATATCAACTATATTTACGTCTTTCTTTGCTAATGCCATACCAATCCTGCCCAGAACTCCAGGGCGAGTTACAAAATCTTTACCGGCGATTGTTATCAACGAGATGTTCGGCATTGAAGTTACTGCAGTAAGCCTCTCATTTCTCAGTACAATATCGTGAAGCACATTCAAGGTCTTCTTATGCTGTCTCATATCCACATAGAAACAAATAGAAAAATTAGATGCTGATACAGAAAAGATGTTTATTTTTTTCTCGGATAGGCCTTCTGAAAATTTGGCAAGAAGCCCCGGAATTTCACTCATTTTATTCCCAATAACGGTTACTGCTACCTTTTTTTCCTCATCTATTTTCACTTTCATTTTGTCTCCTAACTCACCAATTATTTCTGTTCCTCCTTGGAATAGATCATCATTATCAAAATTCACAATACGAATTCTGCATCCCTTTGGTTTATACTTCAAAGAGATAGGACAGAGAACTTTCCCTCCTTTCATCCCCAAATCTAAGGCTTCCTCAACGTTTATTGTTGACAATTTCTTTGGCGAATTCACGATTTTTGGATCTCCTGATAATATTCCTGGAACATCTTTTAGTAAAATTACTTCCTGTGCTTTAAGTGCCTTGCCTACCAATATTGCTGTTGTATCAGAGTTACCTCTCCCCATAGTAGTTATTGTTCCATGCTTTGTCTTACCAATGAAACCTGGAATAATGGGAATTATCCCTCTTTTTATAAGAGGAGTTAGAACATTCATAATACTTTTCTCTGTTTCTTCTAGCATTACATTTGCATTGCAATGTATGTCGTCAGTAATTATCGGAAAATCTGGATTGGAAGGGAATATTGCCCTTGCCTTAATGCCAGCACTTTGAAGTGCTGAATGTATTATTTTTATACTAAGTCGCTCACCTTCAGAAAGTATTTTATCAATCGCCCTCGGGTCTTGCTGTGATTGACTATGAACAGCTAATTCCAAGAGTGTATCCGTCATCCCCTTGAGGGCGGAAATGACAATAGCAGGTGTCACTCCTCGCTCTTTTAACTGACTTATCTTTACAACTATTGTTTTAATGGTTTTACCATTAGTCAGACAGGAACCGCCTATCTTGATCACCAGCGTAGTGGTTGGTATATCGGTCATCTTTTCTACTTCTTCCTGCATGTTCATCTCATTGCATTTCCTTTCCTCAATATAAAGTACTATATTTAACTTTAACGTATAAATATGTCCCATAACTAGCAATTTTATACGATATTTGTGTGTGCTGTGGAGCAAAAAACTTCAGTATGCTACATATGTGGGGCACTATTCTCATGTTTTTCCTATATCAAAAATAGTATAAATATTATTTGACAAAATAAATAAAATTATTTATATTATAACAAATATTAGTTAATATGACAAATATCAGTCATAAAGTATGGAAAATTCTGGATAGGAACCCAAGCATACAGAAAGAGATGAGCAGAGGGCTGATTAATATGAGTGCACTTGCCCGATATCTCATCACTAAAAAAAAGGTCGATGGGGGCCTCGATGCTGTCATTAGTGCCGTACGTCGCTATGAAGTAGAGAAGCAAGGCGATGTTTTTGAAACGGCATACAAACTCTTTGTCCACACTGTCAATATTTCCACAAAGAGTAATCTGGCAGAAATTTCGCTTATCAAGGATGATAGAGTTCAACAATTGTTGCCAAGATTATTTGATATTATCAAGTATATTCAGGGGGATGTCCTTAGAATCATGCAGGCAAACGAATCGATACGGTTACTAATCGATGAAAAAAACATGGATGAAGCAGTGTCTCTGTTTCCAGATGACAAAATTATATCCACAGAAAGAGATCTGGCTGAAGTCGATATTTATACTCATCCGCAGATGCAAAATACACCAGGTATTTTGGCTGTGCTGGCAAATGAACTGGCAATTAATGGAATCAACATACTTGAATTCATGACCTGCTCTCCTGAGATGGTGTTTTTCGTTAAAAAAGAGGATGTATTACAAGCGTACAATGTGCTGTATAACCTTTGCCAGCCTGCTGGAAAAAACACTGATGTTTTTATACAGAATTCAATACCGTAATTTCAAAGATGGTACCAACTCCCTTTCATTTCTTTACTTTTCCAATCACCCTCTGAGTGCTTCTTTAACATAGTTAAAGCATCTTTCACCTTCATCCTTTCCAGATACAAAACGGCGGTCAGAGGGAATAAGGTAAACAGAATAAATTTTCATTTTCAATTAGATAGCTAATGGATGATTCAATATCGCTAAGATATTTCACAACTGGATAAAATACGACTATTGAAGTTAGACAGAGTAGACAGAGAAAGACAACCGCTCCTTCCTTCAAATTGTTTTTCTTCCAGAGAGATTAGAAAATTGGTATTGCAAGAGCAAGAAGCATTGGCGCCACCGGAGACATTCCAAAGTCCGTTCCATCACCTCCTTACTCCTTGCCATTTCTCCATCCCTATAAAATGGTTTTTCCAGCATATTTACATGCCGATTTTTTTGTTATGAAATTAGGCCGGGAATACTGCGTGGTCTGTAGCGAAGCGTAAGACCCGCAGATGAGAGGCCGTTTCTTAACCCATCAACTATTGTATTTCTGTCGTGCGCGGCAGACCATAAGGTCTGCCCCTCAACGGCACGACAGGAGTCTAAAAGAATGAACGATATAAATAGCGGTAGCTATAAAAAGAATGTGGGTGACACCCGGAATAACTGGGTAACCATGATGTTTGTGACAAAATACCGGTTCAGCTGTTTCAGGAAGCAATCACATATTAATACGTGCAAGGATGCTTTCCAAGAACTGGAACGGTTTGGTTTCGAGTTCGGGGATTTTGGTTTTGCTGGGAATCATGTCCACTTTCAAGTGAATATCCCAAAAAGATATTCAGTTCAAAATGCGGAAATAATGCTGAAATCCTGTAGTGCTAAAAGAATGTTTGAATACCATCCAGGATTCCAGAAACGATATCCACACGGAAGTTTCTGGAGCGGATATGAGCATCATGAATCCACGGGAAAAATAGACTTGAAGGAATCGAGTACCTATCTGGGGGGACAACAACATCATCATGGAGTTACTGTTACGGACGATACTCAGCGGCGGCTGCTTGGGTTCACCGCCGAGTGAGATGCGGCATGCCCGAAGGGCTTGCCGAGGAACGAAGGCGGAATGGGGTTATAGGGGCTTTGCCCCTATTTCACCTCTTTTTGCATTCTCTATCTTTTCCCTTAACATGCATGCCCTGCATATTTCCTGGGATGTCGGTTCACCACACCTTATGCATGGGCTTAGATTTGCAGGCAGATATTTTTCCTGAAGGCAACTATCTATGGCAAGGTAGCTGTTAAAAATGCTGTGGCGTGTACCCGGATAATCTTTTTCCAGTTTTGCCACCATGTCCCTGAACGTGCCACGTGACGCCCTGACTGCATAGGGACATTCATCCTCCAGCACGTCAATACCTTTCAAAAAGGCATACAATGTCGTCTCCTTTTCGGGAATTGTTCTCAACGGTACCATGCGGGGAATCAATCCATTCTGTACTTTTTTGTGAGGGGCGAATCGTGCCATCCTCTCCATATCGTTGTTAACGAAGTTCATCAATATGGACTGGGCGACATCATCGAGGTTATGCCCCATCACGATGGTTTTTGCATCTATCTCCCTCGCCTTTTTGTTCAAGCAGGTTCTCCTGAAAACGCCGCAATACGTGCATTCCCCAAGTTCATCTCTGAAGGGGCTCATCTCGTCGAGCGTGGAACCAACCGTCTCTTTAAATGAAATGATGTGGTGCTCAACACCCAGTTCTCTACAATGCTTCTGTGCCACCTTTATTGATTTGGGTCTGTATCCGGCTATGCCTTCATCAACCGTGATTGCATAAAGTTCCTTGTCCTTATGATCTTTTATGATGTCGTTCATCAGATATAGGACTGTAAGACTGTCTTTTCCTCCCGACAAGGCAACGGCAACTATGCCCTTCCTTATACCCTGCCTGCGAACGTCTTTTTTCACTCTTCTCTCAACATACTCGATAAAATGCTCTCCGCAGAGATATGTCCCGTTGTAACGGATAAAGGTGACCGCCTCCTTCCCGCACTTGCTGCATTTCATTTTCCATGTCTGAAGAGTTTTGTGCCTGATAAACCTTTCACCGTCACGCCCATCTCCTTTGCAAGTCCCCCGAGAAGTTCTTTTTCCCTTGCAGAAGCTTTCTTGGGTATGTCAACTGTTACCTGTACAATCATGCTTCCGTAGCCGCCTCGCATTCTCGGCATTCCCTTGCCCTTAAGCACAAACCTCTCCCCGTTCTGCGTGCCGGGTGGTATACGTACTTTTCCCGCACCGTTCATAGTTTCAACCTCGATCTCGTTCCCAAGCACCGCCTCGGGATATGAAATTTTCTTGACGGTAATGAGATTATTACCGTCCCTTATGAATTTGTCATGCTCCTTTACGTAAATCTCGAGATACATGTCGCCCGGCGGTGTCCCTCGTTCCCCTGCTTCACCCTCGCCGGCAAGCCTCAGGCGCGTTCCATCCGTCACGCCTTTCGGAATTTTTGCTGTTATCTTCCTGCGTCTTTCTACGATTCCCGTACCATGGCATTTTTTGCAGGGATTTTCTATTATTTCCCCCTCGCCGCCGCACTTCGGGCAAACGGTTATCTGGGTGAAATGACCGAATGGTGTCCTGCTCGTCTGCTGAACCTGTCCGCTTCCGTGGCACGTGGAACATTTTATCACTTTGCTTCCCTTTGCCTTTCCGGAACCGTTGCAATCTGGACATTTTTCTTTTCTATTCACCTCGATTTCTCTCTCCCCGCCAAAGTATGCGTCCCCAAGCGATATTGCCATCCGGTAAAGAACATCTCTGCCTCTCTGCGGTCTGCGGCGGCCCCCGCGTCCTCCTCCGAACCCGCCAAAAAACTGCTGGAATATATCATTGAAGCCGAAATTAAAACCCAGGTCACGGAATATGTCGGAGAAGTCCGCCCCCCTGAATATATCCTCGTAGTTATACTGGCTGTCTATGCCCGCATGGCCATACATGTCGTACTGCTTTCTCTTCTTGTCATCCGAAAGAACAGCATATGCCTCCGAAACTTCCTTGAATTTCTCCTCTGCATCCGGCTCCTTGCGTTTGTCGGGATGATATTTGAGGGCAAGTCGCCGGTAAACCTTCTTTATCTCGCTCTTCGTTGCATCCCGGCTTACCCCCAATACTTCGTAATAGTCCTTTTTCATCCTTTGCCTTATTTTATCTTTACTTTACATTATAATCCGTATCGACCGATTCGCCTGATGCGGATGAGCTGTTGTTTTTCCCCTCCCGGGCGTCATCATTGTCATTTCCTCCGGCACCGGCCGCTTCTGCGGATGCCTGCTGGGCTTTCTGATATGCCTCGACTGCCACTTCCTGGGCTGCCTTGGAGAGCTCCTCGGTCTTATTCCTGATTTCCTCGACATCCTCCTTTGAAAGGGCTTCCTTCAGTTCCTTGATTGCCTGCTCCACCTTTTCCTTCTTGTCGGCAGAGACATTGTCCTTCAGTTCATCGAGCGTTTTCTCAGTCGTGTAGACAAGAGTTTCGGCATTGTTTCTCACCTCCACCTTTTCCTTCCTCTTTTTGTCCTCCTCCGCATGTGCCTCCGCTTCCTTGCGCATTCTATCTATTTCCTCGTCGCTCAGCTTCGTCGAGCCGGTTATGGTTATGGACTGTTCCTTGCCCGTTGCCATGTCCTTTGCAGATACATGTAAAATGCTGTTTGCATCTATGTCAAATGTTACCTCTATCTGCGGGATGCCGCGGGGCGCAGAGGGGATGCCCGTGAGGGTGAATCGTCCCAGGCTTTTATTGTCGCTTGCCATAGGCCTTTCCCCCTGAAGAATATGTATATCGACACTTGTTTGATTATCGGCCGCTGTCGTGAAAACTTTGCTCTTTTTTGTCGGAACCGTCGTATTCCTGTCTATAAGAGGTGTGGCAACATTTCCCAGTGTTTCGATGCTCAATGTCAGTGGCGTAACGTCCAGAAGTACAATATCTTTTTCCACATCTCCGCTCAGTATGCCCGCCTGGATTGCCGCACCGAAGGCAACACACTCCATGGGGTCTATTCCCCCTTCTGCCTTCTTTTTGAAAATGTCCTCCACCATTTTTCTCACGTAGGGCATGCGGGTCGTTCCGCCGACAAGCATGACATGGTCAATATCCTCCGGTTTGAGCTTTGCATCCTTGAGTACCTGTTCGCACGGCTTGATTGTTTTCTTTGCAATGGGCTCTATCAGACTCTCGAATTTTGCCCTTGTCAGCGTCTCCTGTATATGTTTTGGCTCGTCGTTCACCACCGTTATATAGGGCAGGTCTATGGATGTCTGCACGGCCGAGGAAAGTTCTATTTTCGCCTTCTCTGCGGCCTCTGTCATACGCTGAAGTGCCTTCTCATCCGTCTTCAAATTCATCCCGTATTCTCCCTTGAATTTATCGGCAATGTAATCCACTATCGCCATGTCCATGTCGGCCCCGCCCAGCTGCGTATCGCCATTCGTCGAAAGCACTTCGAACACCCCGCCGCCAACATCCATAATAGTGATATCAAATGTGCCGCCGCCGAAGTCATATACTGCAATCTTGTGTTCCCCTTCCTTCTCCAGCCCGTAGGCGAGGGCGGCGGCGGTGGGCTCATTGATAATGCGTTTCACTTCGAAGCCCGCTATCTTGCCTGCATCCTTGGTCGCCTGGCGCTGGTCATCATTGAAATATGCAGGGACAGTTATGATTGCCTCCTTTATCTCGCCTCCCATATATTCCTCTGCATCTCTCTTTATCTTCTGGAGAATGAAGGCGGATATCTGCTCGGGGCTATACTCCTTTCCCTGTATCTTTATTTTCTTGTTGGACCCCATCTTCCTCTTTATCCTGTGGACAGTCCCTTCGGGATTCATAATTGCCTGACGTTTTGCCGCCTCACCGACGAGCATTTCTTCATCCTTGGTGAATGCCACAATGGATGGAAAATACGGCTCGCCCTCGGCACTTTTTATCAGAGAGGGCTTTCCCCCTTCGATCACTGCCACTTCCGAATTAACTGTTCCCAGATCAATTCCTACTATTTTTGTCATTTTTATCACCTCTTGAAACTACAACATATGCCGGTTTTATTACCTTTTCATTCATGACATATCCCTTTCTAATCTCTTTCATTACAACCCCTTCTTCATACTCATCGCTTTTTTCGGTCGATACGGCATGATGAAATTTGTAATCGAATTTTTCCCCCACCGATTCTATCTCTCCTATGCCTTCTTCCTGCAGCGCTCTTTTGAATTGCTTCAGGACGATACTGAGCCCGTCATCCTTGGTGCCGGCATATGCGGATTGAAGGTTTTCGTAAATGTCGAGAAATTTCAGCATCACTCTTTCCTTCTCACGGGCCACCGAATTGCCAACTTCCTTTTCCATTCTCTTGTGATAATTGTCAAAATCTGCAAGGAGACGGAGTATTCTGTCGTTCTTATCTTTCAGTTCTTTCTTAAATTCCGCAATTTTTTTCTTTGTTGAATCTCCTTTCTTTTTACTGCTTTTCTTGACGGTTGTATTCTTAGTTGTGCCCATAATGAAGAATTGTATATACATTGTTCTATATAAAAATTTCTGATAGAGAATTGGCCCCCTCCCAAAATTTGGATGAATAAAAATGGCATCCAGAATTGTAGATAACAATAAATAATTTATTAACTCCTCCAAAGTAGTTAAGTATAATCCTTTGATACTAACATATGGGTATTGGAGAGGAGGTTGATTCATTTATTAATCAAACAATACAAAAATACGAAAAAAACGGAATAAAAATTAGGGATTCATATTGGGAGAACTATATAATAAAATCACTTAGAGACCTATATCTTCAGTTAAAATTCATATGTGAAAATTTAGAAAGAGCGTACATAAAAGAATATGAACCGGATTTTGAAAGAGGCTTATTAATCTATAGGATTGGAAATACTTTTCTAAAATTTGCGTTAAAACCTTGGCGTTCTATCGGGGAATTTAAGGAAAGACCAATGTTTGTTTGGCAAGAGTATGAAACGGAATTACAAATAGATGAGTATGTTGATATAATAATGTCACTAACGGGTTCAATGTTCGAGTATTATTACTCTTTAACGAAAAACAATATTCTTTTTAATTGCACGGAAATCGCAAAAGGTCTTTCCATAGATAGTAATATAATATCTGAAATCTCAAAATATTACAATTTACGAAAAGTATATGATAAATTAAGTTCTGAAACAACATCCAGATATGGAATCGAGACTAGCTCGTTGTTTCCAAAAAAATTTGTGGAAGTGAGAAATGCTGTTGCACATATGGATTACTCCTATGAAAAACTTGGTAAGAAGAGAAATGTCAAAATAATCCTAAATGAAGATAAAACATCAGAAATTAAACTTGATGAGTTAATTGATTTAATTCACAGAATTGTATCTTTAGTAAATACCATTAAGATTATTTCATATTATTTTGCTAGTCCGAAATCTACGTTGCCTCTATAACGAATATTGGGGAGATTGATAAATATATCCGCCCTACTTATTTTTTTCAAGGTTAGGATATATTCCCAATAGATTACATATGCTTCGATGCTATTCTTTATAGCAATCATACTTAAATAGGCCGTTTTACTATGGAAAGTATGATATATAATTCTCGCAAAGTAAGAGGGGCAGCCGAGAAAATATCAAGGGGATTAGAACTTCTTTCAGAATTAGGATTTGAAAAGCTTGGAAAGATTCCAGGGCCATTTTTTGAAATTTGGGTTGCTAATGAATTAATAGAACAGAGGTATGGCCCTTTGGATGTAGGAAAAAGTGCAGATATACGGTTGCAAAATGGTTTAGAAATTGAAGTCAAAGGATCAAAGAAATACTATGATAAAGGTGCGGGAGTAACACGTTGGGGGTATAACTTTAGGGATGGAAAACAAGTAATAAATAAAAAATTTGATTTTTGTATTTTGGTTCGCGCCAGAGATGATGGGGCACCCAAGGATTATTTTATCTTGGATTCAAAAGAATTTAAGATTGACAAAAACATCTTTAAGCGAAAAGGCGACAATGAAAAGGAAAATTATTTCATAGAGATATGCAATAGTTATAAGGAGTATAGAAAACTTATTGAGAATTGGAAGAAGGAGGATAAGGGATGGGGGGAAACAGCACTTGAAAAAGAAATTAACCAAAATCGTGATAAGTTCTGCAATAGGTGGGAAAAGATTAAGAGAGATTAAATTTCCTGTCTGATATTATTCATTTTAGTTTATCTCTCCATCGCTCTCTTCCTCAGCCATTTGTATATCACGGGATATACTTCCTCCTTCGCTTTTATTCCGAGATTCAAATCGAGATGGCCGTAATCAGCACTGTATCCGGCTCTTTTTGAAAATTCATGGAATGTAGTATCCGTACTTCCCACGTTACGGACGATGCGCTTCACTTCCTCTGGCGGTGCTGATGTGTCGCCTCCGCCGGCAATGGCAAGAAGTGGAGAAGTAAATCTGGAAAGGTTTTCCGTGTAACTGTGAGGGGGCTGGTATTTTCCTGCCAGGGGATTTTCATCTAAAATGTCATAAATCCATGGTCGTTCTGGATAGCGGCTGAAATTTTGATGGCGGTAAAAAACACCAAATTGTTCGAGAACTTTAATTGAAATTGTATTATTTAATCCTTCTTTTATATATCTGTCCAATATTTTGCCATCAATGTTAGAACTGTTTGTAAAACTATTTTTCAATATATCAATTGCGTTCAACTCTCCCAGTATCTTTGACTCCTCCATTATTTTCACAGGATTTATTTGTCCATCTATATTTCTTGGAGAAATAAGTGTCAGGAGTTTTCTCCAGAACCGAACTTTTTCAAAGTAAGCAGGCGAACCCATTGTCACCACTCCTTCGAGATTTTCATGTCCCATTTCGCTTTCTCCGTATGCATATGCGATCATTCCTCCCATGCTTTTACCTACCCAGAAAATTTTTGTCTTTTGTCCTTTTTCCTTACAGTATGCCTGCTGAACTGTTTCTATAATGGCCGGCATATCTTTGTCTATGTAGTCGTCAATACACCAATTATATTTTTCGGGATGGGTATCGGGGTCAAATGTCTGGCTGCCATTTCGGCCTCTTAATTCGGGAACCCATACATCACATCTCAACTTTCCATTGCCCCCTTTATAGAGGTAGGCGGCAAGGCTGTATTTGTTCCATTCTTTCGTATCCTCCTCTCCAAAATCGACGCTGTGTTTGTTTGCCATCAATCCATGACACATCACGACAGGAAAATCGGCCACTTTATCTCTGGGCTTGTACCTTTTCATTGCCAGTTCCCACCCGTCGGACGTGCCGGCGTAATAAACATTTTCCCCTTTTATCATATACCATTATAGATTTCAAATTTATATATTTCATTCATATTTCTATGAACGGTACACATCCTACTTTACCACCAAAATTTTTATAAACACGACTTGTATTGCCATATTTACGGGCCCAAGTTAATTCGGTTGACTTCTGAGCTTTTGCTATGAAAGGAGTTCTGTCCACCTTGGGCTAAATACTATGGAGATTTGAGAACTCCGCATAGAGCGTGCTCTCTCGAATCTGACATACGCATTGGCACAATGGTGAAGTTTGGTCGGTAAATATGCGATCTATTTCCTTATTGAACATACTACAAATACCGGTTGATCCTGCCGGAGGCTACTGCTATTGGAATTCGACTAAGCCATGCGAGTTTAAAGGACTTCGGTCCTTGGCAGACGGCTCAGTAACACGTGGAGAACCTGCCCTCAGGTGGGGGATAATCCCGGGAAACTGGGAATAATACCCCATAGGTCTAGAATGCTGGAATGCATTTAGGCCAAAAGTTCCGACGCCTGAGGATGGCTCTGCGGCTTATCAGGTTGTAGTGAGGGTAACGTCCTCACTAGCCTATGACGGGTACGGGCCCTGAGAGGGGAAGCCCGGAGATGATATCTGAGACACGATATCAGGCCCTACGGGGCGCAGCAGGCGCGAAAACTCCGCAATGCTCGAAAGAGTGACGGGGGGATTCCAAGTGCCTACGCTTAGCGTAGGCTGTTCGAATGCCTAAAAAGCATTTGGAGTAAGGGCTGGGTAAGACGGGTGCCATCTGCAGCGGTAATGGAAGATTTGCTACTGCAAGGCATAAGCCGCCGCGGTAATACCCGCAGCCCGAGTGGTGGTCAATTTTATTGGGCCTAAAGCGTCCGTATCCGGTCTGGTAAATGCTTGGGTAAATCGTCTGGCTTAACCAGACGAATTCCGGGTAGACTGTCAGACTTGGGACCGGTTGAGGAAGAGGGTACTTCAGGGGTAGGAGTGAAATCCTGTAATCCTTGAAGGACCACCAGTGGCGAAGGCGCTCTTCTAGGACGGGTTCGACGGTGAGGGACGAAAGCCAGGGGAGCAAACCGGATTAGATACCCGGGTAGTCCTGGCCGTAAACGATGTGGGCTTTGCATTGGGGGTTCTACGTGAGCGCCCAGTGCCGTAGCGAAGGCGTTAAGCCCACCGCCTGGGAAGTATGGTCGCAAGGCTGAAACTTAAAGGAATTGGCGGGGGAGCACAGCAACGGGAGGAGCGTGCGGTTTAATTGGATTCAACGCCGGAAAACTCACCGGAGGAGACTGTCGTATGTGGGTCAGGCTGAAGACCTTACCCGAATAAAAGACAGAGAGGTGGTGCATGGCCGCCGTCAGCTCGTACCGTAAGGCGTTCTGTTAAGTCAGATAACGAGCGAGACCCCTGCCCTTAGTTGCCACTCTGGAGTCCGCTTCAGAAGCACACTAAGGGGACCGCTGGTGATAAACCAGAGGAAGGAGGGGGCAACGGTAGGTCAGTATGCCCCGAATCCTCCGGGCAACACGCGCGCTACAAAGGCCAGGACAATGGGTTGCAACCCCGAAAGGGGAAGCCAATCTCAAAACCCGGTCATAGTTCGGATTGAGGACTGTAACCCGTCCTCATGAAGCTGGATTCCGTAGTAATCGCGGATCAACATCCCGCGGTGAATATGCCCCTGCTCCTTGCACACACCGCCCGTCAAGCCAGGCGAGTTGGGTTTGGGTGAGGGTCTGTTTTATGGCAAGTTCGAACCCGGGCTCAGCGAGCGGGGCTAAGTCGTAACAAGGTATCCGTAGGGGAACCTGCGGATGGATCACCTCCTACGTTTATTTTCGATCAAACGCCAAATTCGTGCCAGTGCAAAGAGGGGCCGGTAGATCAGTGGAAGATCGCCTGCTTTGCAAGCAGGAGGCCATGGGTTCAAATGCTGGTTATCCAGCAGGATATCCCATCCGGTCCACTCCATCGCTAATTGGTCTGTATAGATCAGTTGGTATGGACTGAGGAACAGCAAGAGCTGCTGTTTCTGTGAGGTCATGCATACGCAACCTGGACGGAAAAGAGCTGCAAAAATCATCTGGGGAATGGCTTGGCTCAGGCACCGAGGAAGGTCGTGCCAAGCTGCGATATGCTCCGGGTAGGCGCAAGGAGCCTTTGATCCGGAGATTACCTAATGGGACTTCCTATCACGGTAAACCCGTGATGATCCTGCATAGGATCGGGAACGCGGGGAATTGAAACATCTTAGTACCCGCAGGAAAAGAAAGCAATAGCGATGCCGTTAGTACTGGCGAAAGAAAGCGGTATAGGGCAAACCGAATCTTTTGTCGAAAGACAGGAGAGATGTGGTGTTTGGACCCCGTTACTTCCTCACCAGCGAACTCGAAGTTGTCTGGAATGACATACCATAGAGGGTGATAGTCCTGTAGAGGCAAGCTGGAAGGAAGATTGTGGGTGTTCCAGAGTAGCGCGCGTTGGATATCGCGTGTGAATGCGGGAGGCATAAACTCCCAACCCTAAACATGTCCTGAGACCGATAGCGCACTAGTAGCGTGAGTGAAAACTGAAAAGTACCTCAAAGAGAGAGGTGAAAAGAGCCTGAAACTAGATGATTACAGACGTATAGGGCGTGAAAGCGTTGCACCTCTGCTTGCAGAGGGAAGGCAGCGTCCTGTTATACGTTTCGAAAAATGGGCCAGGGAGTTTCTGTTGATGGCGAGGTTAATCCCGTAGGGGAGAAGCCGAAGCGAAAGCGAGTGCCCGCAGGCAACGAGGGGCAAGGTGCGTTCGCCTTGAGTCATTGGCAGATGACCCGAAGCCGGTCGATCTATGCGTGGCCAGGTTGAAGCCTAGCGAAAGCTGGGTGGAGGACCGAACCGATACTGACGTGCAAATCGTTCGGATGAGCTGCGTATAGGGGTGAAAGGCCAATCTAGACCGGTGATAGCTGGTTCCCCCCAAAACTACTTGCAGGTAGACCTCTAGCGAGGTAGGTGGTGTGGTAGAGCACTGATTGGATGGTTAGGGGGCGAAAGTCCTCGCCACTCTGTCAAACTCCGAATGCGCCACCGCTGTAGACCTAGGGAGTAAGGGCATCTGGGGTAAGCTTGATGTCCAAAAGGGAATCAACCCAGCTCTACGTTAAGGTCCCTAAGTGCCGGCTAAGTGTTATTCAAAGGGAGTTCATATCCTAAAACAGCCAGGAGGTTGGCTTAGAAGCAGCCATCCTTTAAAGAGTGCGTAACAGCTCACTGGTCGAGGGTATGGGCACCGAAAATGGACGGGGCTCAAGCCGGTCACCGATACGTAGACATGAGAATGAGTAGGGGGGCGCCGTGCGTGGGTAGAAGTTGGGGCGTGAGCTCCAGTGGACCGCGTACGGTCGAGAATCCTGGCAAGAGTAGCAGCAAAGTCGGGTGAGAATCCCGACCGCCGAAGGGGCTAGGGTTCCTTGGCAATGTTCGTCAGCCAAGGGTTAGTCGATCCTAAGGCCTGTCTTAATTGGAACAGGTCGAAAGGGAAGCAGGTTAATATTCCTGCACCACTGCAGTCCCTGCTTTACACATGACGCATCTGGATGGACTGAATAGTGCCGTCGCACTATCTAAGCATTGAAACCCGGGAAGTACCGTAATGGTGAGAACCGGGCGAATGTGTGATGGGGTTTCTAATTGAGGAAACTTCAGTTGATTCCCGGTGCCCGTGAAAAGTGTGTAAAGGCCAACTGTAGTGTTCGTACCGAGAACTGACACAGGTGCCCCTGGGTGAGAAGCCCAAGGCGTGTCGGCGTTAATCCACCTAAGGGAATTCGGCAAATTAGCCCTGTAACTTCGGGATAAGGGGTGCCTGCCTTGTAGAAGGCAGGTCGCAGTGACTAGAGGACTCCGACTGTTTAATAAAAACACAGGTGGCAGCTAGCCCGTAAGGGTGTGTATTGCCGCCGAAACCTGCCCAGTGCAGGTATCTGAAAGCCGGGTACAACCGGAAGAAGGACCTGTAAACGGCGGGGGTAACCATGACCCTCTTAAGGTAGCGTAATACCTTGTCGCTTAATTGGCGACTTGCATCAATGGTCCAACGAGAGTCCTGCTGTCCCTAGGTGGAGCCCGGTGAAATTGACTTACTGGCGCACAGTCCAGTACCGTCCAGCTGCAAGAGAAGACCCCGTGGAGCTTTACTACAGCCTGTTGCTGGAATACGGTCTTGTTAGTGCAGTGTAGGTAGGAGCCGTCGAAGCCAGGACGCTAGTCCTGGTGGAGGCACCAATGAGACACTACCCTTTCAAAATCGTATTTCTAACCCGCAAGGGAACACCATCAGGTGGGTAGTTTGGGTGGGGCGCCACGCCCCTGAAAAGATATCAGGGGCGCCCAAAGGCCATCTCAGCCCGGTCAGAAATCGGGCGTAGAGTGCAAGGGCAAAAGATGGCTTGACTCGGATTCGCAAAGCAAGAATCCGAGATGTGAAAGCAGGGCCTAGCGAACCAATGCTTCTCATTTATGGGGGGCATTGATAACAGAAAAGTTACCCCAGGGATAACTGAGTTGTCTCCAGCAAGAGCCCACATCGACCTGGAGGCTTGCTACTTCGACGTCGTCTCTCCGCATCCTAGCAGTGCAGCAGCTGCTAAGGGTAGGGTTGTTCGCCCGTTAAAGCGGATCGTGAGATGGGTTTAGACCGTCGTGAGACAGGTTTGTTTCTCTGCGCTGGACGTGTTGATGCCTGAAGGGAAGGGCCCCTCGGTACGAGAGGAACGGGGGCCCGTAGCCTCTGGTTTACCAGCTGTCCGACAGGGCATGCTGGGCAGCTACGCTATAAGAGATAACCGCTGAAAGCATCTAAGCGGGAAACTTACCCTAAAACGAGGCATCCATAGAGTTCGGATAGAAGATCCGGTTGATAGGACTGGGGTGTAAGCAGCAAGCTTCGGCGAGCTGTTCAGCCCGCAGTTACTAATCACTCTGCAGCTCTCGTTAAACAGGTTGCGTATGCAGTCATAGGGCTTGACGGTCATAGTGGCAGGGAAACACCCGGTCTCATCTCGAACCCGGAAGTTAAGCCTGCTACGTGCTATTGAGTACTACGGTGCGCGAGCCCATGGGAGAGATACCCCGCAAGGGGCCCGGAACTATGGCTTAGGTGGAGAGCCTTGATTGAATCCTTCGGGATTCTTCCAGGGTAAACTCTACTGCTTGAAGGCTATGGCTCCTCGGCTCGCTGTCAAGCCCTTTCTCTTCATTTTTTCTAATTTTTGATTAAACTGCTGTTGTTCTCACAGAACAATTTTGTTTGTAGGAAGCAATTTATACCCCCCCCCCGCATTTACACTATTGGTGATGAAATGAAGAGAGTAATAAAATTGTTTGGCGTGTTGGTAATAGTAGGAGCGTTTGTGATGATAACAGGAGCACCGGCAAATGCATATGAAAAGCCCACTGAAACAGGTGACATTGTTTTTGCAGAAGCCGCGGGGGTTATGGACTGGTTTATAGGTCCCGACCACACTGCTCTGTGGGATGACGAAAATAATAAAGTGATAGAAGCGGATCCATACTTAAATAGCTGGGGTGACAAACCGTGGAAATTAAGTAAAATGAAATGGTATTACCCGTTTGATAACGAATTGTTAAGAAAGTTAACGTATGAAAGCTATGTGGATGGCGGTAGCGATGAATGGGGACAAGTTGAAAGCCAATCTATAGGAGAGGCAATATGGTACGAAGATGCTTACAGCAAATGTAAGTACGCCCATGTCGATGGAGGCAATAATTTGCGTGCTATTAACTTCGCTCGTGACCGAGTTGGGAGACCGTTTGATTTTGTATCGCCATGGTATGAGGGTCAAAATACGAAACAGAAAGATTATCCGTCTAATGACAACTTTGAGTATAACGGTGTAGAGAAAGACCTTGGAAAAGGGTACTATTGTTCGGAACTCACGTGGGCAGCATGGAGGCATGGAGGCAAATACTTGGATAACTTTGAGAATAATCGTGTAACACCTAGAGAGCTTCTGTGGCATAGCGATGTAGATGTCTATAAAACGTATTGGCTCTTCTAAAGAGGGAAAAATCCCTTTTTTTCCTTCCCTTTATTTTAATGACATAACTTTAAAATAAGATTATTGCTTTAAGTATGGATGCAAAGATGAAAAAAATAATTATTGGTTTGGTTTGCGTTGCGATACTTTTGCTCGGCTCAGCGGCAGCCTTAAAATATAACGGAATGAAAGGTGATGAACGAAGACAGACCTATGATGATGAATGGAATAAGAAATACGAAGGTATGGGATATGCAGGTTTCTATGATGTCCAGCCCTCACAGGATGGGGGCTTTGTTCTTGTGGGGACCACGAGCAAGGAGCGATTCAAATACGATGCGTGGATTATCAAGGTAGACACCAATGGAAATAAAATATGGGAAAAAGCATTTGGCGGAAAAGAAGGAGATAAGGCATGGAGCGTGGTGGAGGCGGATGATGGTTATGTTATCGGAGGGATTACGGAATCTTTTGGATTAGGAGGGTATGATTTCTGGCTTATAAAGACGGATAAACAGGGAAATGAAATATGGAATAAAACATATGGGGAAGAACGTGTTGACTATTTACGTACCCTTATAAAAACAAGGGATGGTGGTTATGTTATGGTTGGAGAGACATATTCTTTTAATGTCTTGGGCGACCCAGATGCATTGGTGATAAAAACGGATGGAAATGGAAACGTAGAATGGCACAAGGTTTTTGGAGGAAATAAAACAGATGTTGGAGATGATATTATAGAGATGGAAAATGGATACCTGATTTCGGGGATAACATATTCTTACACCTCTCACGGTGGCTGGGACACTTGGCTTATAAAAATCGACGAGCAAGGAAACGAAATATGGAACAAGACGTATGGATGGTGGGACTTTGAGTTTAATGCATATGTTGATGATGTAGAGAATGGATACCTCGTTGCTGGCTATACAATCTCTACATCCACTGGATGGGGCGATGGCTATTTAATCAAGGTAGATAAAGAGGGAAATGAGCAGTGGAAAAAGAAATACGGAGGACCTGATAGTGAGCATGTGCTTGACTTTGAACAAACGAATGATGGCTATGTTTTGGTAGGCAGAACGGGCACCCAAAATGTTGGCGAATTCGACGCGTGGGTGTTGAAAGTAGACTATGACGGAAACGAACTGTGGAATAAAAGTTTTGGAGGAAGAGTCAGTGATGAGGCAACGAGTGTTGTATCTTTAGATGGATATTATATGTGGGCGGGCAACACCAACGAAATAATTTCTATCGCTTTAGATATAATAGTGGATCAGGGATGGCTTGTAAAATGTAGAGATAATGCTCCAGTTACCTTGAAAATAACCGCGCCAAAAGAGAATCATATCTACCTTTTTGACCGGCAGATAATGCCGTACAATAAAACAGTAGCTATAGGGGGCATTACCGTGGTTGCTGAAACAAACGACACCAGCCGGATAGACAGAGTAGAGTTTTATATCGCCGGATGGCAGAGCTACGAGTATCGGCCACGAAAAATAATCCACCAGTCCCCATATGAGTGGAAATGCCGTAAGCTCGGGTTTGGACAGCCAATCCGAGTAACTGTAGCAGGCTATTACGGAGATGCAGGAGCTGTTGCAGTAGACGATATTAGGATGCACATAATAAATTTATGTCCCTTGCCTTCTTTAGCTAAGTGATATTAAACCTGCCGTAACGCTCGCTGTCAAGCCCTTTCTCTTCATTTTTTATTTTTCCAGGTTGCATTTTAATATTTGAGGAAAGAGCGATGCATTCATTATCTTGGCCCAATGTTTATACATAAATGAAGTTTTTTATTCCCATGAAATTTTTAATTGCCGTATTGAATTGCTTATGAAATGGTTTGGAGATTGAAATTGCATTGCAGGAAACAAAAGTGGCAGACAATTAATTCCTTCCCTGGAATTCTAGGAAGTGGGATACAATGTTGCTGTCAAGTGGCATAAGTGCATCCTGCAGATATCTGTAGGTGAAATTACAACCATAAATGCTTATTTTTCACAGGGAAAGATTCCTGAATCAGAGTACTTCCATCACAAGCTGGATTTTATTGAGGAACTCAGGCTTTATCTCGATAGAAATTTCAATCCCAAAAAAGTGATATCATCCTTCTCGGAGGCTTCCATGTTGCCCCCGGAGAAGTTGATGTATATATAATATACATAATATACATAATACATAACGCAGACGCCCTTCAGAATAGCATCGGATTTCACAGCAGAGAGAGGGGCTTTATTTTTTTCTAGAAGAGTGGTTTTCACGAATTTGTTCAGAGCAAAAATGAAAAATCGAGGGAGTGTATATGGTAGGATTACAGAAATGCAACTTCAGAAGGAGCATGAGCGTGAGAGTCGACCACATATGGGTATCGGAAAATTTGATGATAAAATGCGTGAATTGTGCAATCAGCAGAGAAATAAAACTCAATATAAACCTTCAGGTCATGCTCCTGTGATGGCAATTTTTTAAGGTTAGGCACAATACCTGTTACATTCAGTACTTCCGAAAGTAAAAAATTTCACTATTTTTAAGTAATCACTCACAATT
>CAZSHJ010000012.1:0-32666 GCA_964606745.1 uncultured Thermoplasmatales archaeon
TGAAGTTTCTCCTCAATATCTCTTTCCATTAGGCACTAAAGTGGCGAAGTCAAGTAGCTAGCGTATCTGCACGAGGTATCCGGCTATACCGATCTTATCAAAATCATTTTCACCTGTGCTGGAAAGAGGAATAATTCCATCATTCACGTCAGCCTATATGTAATCCCCCGCGTCCATATAAATTATATGAATGTGAGATGGACAGAAATTTGAAGTCACATATTCATTTTCTATCTTCTGATGGAAACGCATCGATTTTATTTTTGAAACGGGATTCCCTTTTGAGGTACGAAACCGTCTTTTTTCCCCACGCGAAAGCAACAACCGCTGCCGAAATATTGCCAACCACAATTCCCCACCACACCCCCTTCAGCCCCATACCAAGAACTAAGGCAAACAAATAAGCCATTGCAATCTGGAGAACTATAGTTCTAAGTATGGTAACGATCAGCGCCCTCTCCCCTCTGCCTATACCGTTGAACATTGATGAGGTAAGCATTCCCAGGGGCACGGTTATGTAAAACAATGCCATCCATCTGAGAAAATCTACCAGCCCGCCGTATAAGGAAGCACTCCCCTCCGAGTATGTGAACATATAGGCAATCTGAGGGGCAAAAATCGCTATGAATAAAGCCACTGCAATTTCTATGGTCACGCCTATTTTTATCGCATACATATAGGCAGTTTCAAGCTTTTCAGCATTTCCTGCCCCGTGGGCTGCTCCTGTCACCGCCGTCACACCAATTGCCATTCCTAGCAGAGGTATGGTACCTATCATGACCACTCTCCATCCGCTTGTGAAAATAGCAATGCCATCATCTCCACCCACGCTGAGGATTATCCAGTTCAGGCCAAACATTGCTATCGACATCGAAAGCTGTGAAAGCGAGGAAGGCACCCCAACACGCAGTATCTCCTTCGTTATGCCTGCACTTGGATGAAAATCCCTGAATGTTATATCAATGTAGGTATCGCGTTTCATGAAAAGCCAGTATAGTATCGGCACAGAGGATACAAGCATGGATGTCAGCGTTGCCCATGCCGCCCCCACCACTCCCATGCGGAATGTGTATATATACAGAGGATCAAGGACTATGTTCAAGACAGAACCCAGTATCATTGCATACATTGCCCTTTTAGAATCTCCCTCACCTCTCAGAATTGCATTTCCTATGTAAGAGAAGAATAGGAATATCGAGCCCGCAAAAAGCACTTCTGCATATTTTGCCGCCGTGCCAGCTATTGATGCATCGGAACCCATGGAGATGAAAATTCCATTCAGAAAAGGAATGAACGGCAAACTGACCGCTCCTGCGATTACCACCCCGATAATCAAGGTATGCACCGCCGTGTTATCGGCCGCCTCTTTATTCTGTTCGCCTATCCTGCGCGAAATCGAAGAGCTGCCTCCAACCCCGATCCCGCTTGCCAGGGCAACAAGCATCATGAAGAAAGGAAAGAAAAGGCCGACTGCCGCCAGCGCATCGGAACCAAGCCCCGAAACCCAGATTGCATCAACCACATTGTACATTGATGTGACGAACATTGCCACCATCATCGGGGCTGAAATTTTTAGTATAGCCTTTTTCGGGTCGCCGAGAAGAGTTTTCACGCCTTCAGTCATTCTGCTTTCCATTTCAATCCTCGCTATTTGCTTCTTCAGCGTTTTTGGTTATTTTTGAGAGAGCGTGCCTGATTTCTTTTCCTTCATTTTTTTCAAAGCCGTTGAGAAGGATGCCGTTCCATTCCCTGCTTATTTTGCGGAGCGATGTTTTCATCTTAACGGCTTTTCTTGTTGCACGGACAATATAAGTCCTTTCATCCCTTTTATACCTCTTTCTAGTGATATACCCATCCTTTTCAAGCCTATGAATAACTTTTGAAGTTGTGGCCTTAGTAATTCTGAGACATTCTGTTATCTCGCTCTGTTTCATCTCTTTCCTGTCACATAACTTCATTAGCACATGGAATTCGCCCCAGCCGAGATCATACGGCTTTAGTTTCTTTTCAACATATATCCTTGACTGCCAGTGTATTGTAGATAATATTTTTCCGAGCGATTGTTCACCATTCTGTTTTTCCGCCAAGGGCATAAGGTGTCATATGAAACCAATTTAAAAAAGTTTCCTGTGAAACCATTATAACTCTTTCTTCATTTTGAAATGATGTATGGAGCCAAAAAGGGTATGCGCCTTTTCCACAACGGCATACCCATTCTTTCTGTAGAAGCTGACCACATTTTCCCTTGCATTCAATATAATATATGACGCACCGTTCTCTCCTGCTTTTTTCTCGAGTTTTTTCAGTAGCATTGTGCCCATTCCTTTCCTCCGATAGCCTTCATCAACAGCCATATAACGTATCTGTGCCTCCCCCGGATTATTGAAGTGAAGTCTTCCGACCCCGATAACATCACCATTTATGCAAACCATGAGATGTATGCTATCCTTTTCCATCTCATCTTTTTCACTTCCCCTGGACTGATTCCACGGCTCTCTCAAAATCCTCCACCTTAAATCATAGTACTTTTCAAGGTCGTTGTCACTTTCGGGCTCGCATACCTTCATGCCCGATAAGTTCTAAAGGAAATATAAAGATGTTGAAAATACCATCACCCGACTTTTATCACAATCCAAGATGTTTTTTCACTTTTTCCAGATTTTCCGGTTTTGATGCAAAGTATTCCCTGACCGGCCCGAGTATTTCATTCAGATAACCTGCGACAGAATTCTTCAAATCAAGAGGGTGTATTTCTCTGTTTTCAAACATTTTTTCCAACTGCCCGTAGTCATCAAATTCCATATTCCCACCGTACTTCTCATCCCTCTCAATAACCATTTTCCCGTATTCAGGGAATACCACATACTTGCACATCTCAAGAATCGGATTTTCCTCTGTTACACCCTCGGGGCAGTAAGCCCTTCTAATCTTGCTTTTCACATCATCCTCACTGTCATGGATGAAGATGCAGCTCTTTGGCTTGCTCTTCGACATCTTTGCAACATCCATTCTCTCTCCTGATTCAAGGCTTGAAAGTATGGGAGTATGTAGAGCTACGGGCTTTTTTGCATCCATCTTTTTTGCAATATCCCTGCAAAGCATGTGAGCATGCCTCTGATCCATACCGCCATAAGCCAAATCGAGATCAAGATAGAATATATCGGCAACCTGCATTGCAGGATATAGAAATTTTGAAAAATCTTTTTCCGCCTCCTCCACCTCCCGCCCCATGATGTCCATTGCCCGTCTTATTCGTGCCATGGATGCGTTTTTTGCGACTCTGAGGACGAGTTCCCAGTAGCGGGCATCATTGACGTAATCACTGGCGTAAAGATAGCGGACGTTTTTCACGCCGAGGGCAGAGAAACAGTCTCTCATGTACTCGCCGCAGTCCTTGATGGCTTCCATGTTTCCGTTGAATTTGTCGTTCACCCAGGCATGCCAGTCTGCAAGTAGGACGGTAACGTCAAAGCCTGCATCTATCAAATCTTTTATCTTGTTAGAGCAGATGCTCCATCCTATGTGGACAAGCCCTGACGGCTCGAATCCGATGTAAGCCTTCTTTTCCTTTTTTGCAAGAATTTCCTGAAGCTCTTCAGTAGTGACAACTTCCTCTGCATTTCCTGTTACAAGCTCGATATCGTTCATCAGAATGAAATGTTGTTCTGCTTAAAAAATTATGGTGCTTCACGCCCTTTTTTCCATTCCTTCCTCAATTCGGCGGCAATTTTTCCATCCTCAAGAATGAGAACTCCCATGTAACCGCAGTCCTTGCACACCCACTTGCTCCACATCTGAGGGAGAAACCATTCGACGTTGGGAGAACCGCACTTTGGGCAATAGAGCATTTTTCTATCTTCCATTTCGTCTTCTTCCGTATCCTCTTCCACATGCTTATAGAAAGCATGGTAATAAAAAGGTTTGGTGAAAGGGAACATGGTACTGTTAGGAAATGCGAGGGACTTTTTCAAAATCTGAAGATTGTCGGATTGGCAAGTGATGCGGAATGGTTAAAAATCGAGCGAATAACTTTTAAACCAATTATTCATATTATGTATATGACCCTTACAGTAACTAAACTCTGGTATGGGCGAATTATAATATCAATCGTCCCGATAATACTTTGGATTGGTTCATGTGGTTCTGATCGTAATCCCTTAGATGATGTATCTCTTGCTGTTGGTTTAACTTTTGCATATTTCCTAGTTTTGATTTCGGTAGAGAATATTGTATATCACGAAAAAGGTAATATAAAATTTAGTGGACAGGGTATATTTGCATATATACCTCCTTTATTGATTGTTTATACTATTTGGCTTCTATTTTTTTGGGCAACATTAGACAGAAACACGACTTCAAACCCAATAAATTGGTTTTATATAACTATTTTATTTATTTTTCTGATCGGGCTTGCGTGCTTTATTTTGAGAGAGAATAAGCAATCATATGAAAAAGATATCAATGAGCAAACTAAGCAGAGAATGGCAGAGGCCAGCAAAAAACAAATGAAAGATCTTGATAGAGGAGGTGCATAAATATGTCGGCTGATGAAGATCCTGTTAGGATTAAAGTGTTAGAGATTAATCAGCCTATAGGTACATTTTATGTAGGTATAATGAGTGCAAAGGATTTAGTGGACATTAGTCATTTTGATTATCGTGCCCTTGCGAGAATCAATGGGTTTGATGGTAAAGACACTTTTGCTGAGTATATGGGGATTCAAAGACCTTTAAACTCAATGAGGGTTAATGAAATTAAAGACTATGTTAAAACAATTGATGCATCTTTTCCCAATGCAATAATTTTAGCATTAAAATCAGATGATGCAGATTTTGAGAAAGAGGGGATAATGAAAATAAAACGTAAACAAAATGTTGCCACAATTATTGACGGTCAGCATAGACTCGCTGGCTTTGTAAATAATCCAGTAGATAATTTTCAGTTAATCGTCACTATCTTTTTGGATTTGGAATTGGAGGAACAAGCATACCTATTTGCAACTATCAATCTTAAACATGTTAAGATTAACCCATCGCTAGCAAAGGATTTAGTAGAGTTTTCAACTATCGAAATTCCAGAAAAATTAGCACACAATATCGCAAAGAAGTTCAATCTGGATAAAAATAGTCCTTGGCACAGGCAAATTAAAATGCTTGGTAGAAAAGACGAACTTTCAAAGGGGCTTATTACTCAACATACTTTCACAAAGGAAATTATTGGTTTAATATATAATGAGAAACATCATTATGATATTCGAGACATATTAAAAAGAAAATCAAATAAGAGAAACCATCTGAAAAAATTTGATAATATTTTTGAAAAATATCCTCTCTGGTGTCTATACAGACGGGGTAATGACGCTACTATCTACGAAGCCCTATTCAATTATTTTTCTGCGGTGAAAGATACATTTCCTAAAGAATGGAATAATCCTAAATATATTTTAACGAAAACAACTGGTTACAGTGCAATAATGCAAGGACTAGCGAAAATTATACCGATCGGCCTAAAAAAGAAAGATATATCATATAAATTTTTCAAAGAATATATTATTAAATCAAAAAACAATCTGAAAAAGATTGATAAAAAGTTAACGAGAGAATATTTCCCACCAGGTAAAGTAGGGGAAAGTGAACTTTTCAAAACTATGTTCAAAGATATACCGTAGATTCCGAAATTTGGAAAATACATAGTGAAATAGGCATAACTACTTACTTGGTTTTAGTAGAAAATATATCTGAAATAAAAAGATCTTTAAATGGCAATTACATTAAGAAATATGGGCATTGCTGAGTTAGATAAAATTGAGATCACTGGGAAGAAAAATAATAGAAAAATTAAATGTTGTTATTGCCCAAAAATTGTTAACAGGTCTATTTTACCACATATCAGAAAAGAACATCCTAAAAAATGGGATGAGTGGAAAAAAGAGATATTAGATTCATATAATGAAGGACTTAATCCAAAACAAATAATGGATAGAAAATTTACTACTTCATCAAAGCCTATATTCTCATGGACTGTAATCGAAAGAGAAATTGCAAAAATGATAGAGGAGGGTTACGATATAAAACTTCCCACTAAAGAAAAAATCGAAAAATGGGAATCCGACGAACCCGACCTTATCAATAAACTTGATAAAACAACAATATGGAAATTTAGAAAAAGGGGAAACTGGGCAACACATAATGGAAATTATAGAGGTAATTGGCCGCCTCAGATACCAAGATACTTTATAGAAAAATATACAAAAAGAAAAGACTGGGTTTTCGATGGTTTTATGGGCGGAGGAACAACTATTATCGAATGTAAACTTAGGGGCAGAAACGCAATCGGTTATGACATCAATCCTTATGCAGTAAAACTAGCGGAAAAACAACTTAAAATAATAAAAAAAGAAAGTAAAAGACAAGGCATAAAATTCCCTCCCTCAAAAATAAAAATCAAAGCTTGCGATGTTAGAAATCTAAAATCAATCAAAGATGATTCTATTGATTTAATCTGTACTCACCCTCCTTACTTCAACTCATTGAAATACACTCAAGCAATTGAAGGAGATTTGTCTCGTATCAATGATGTAGATAAATTTTTAGATGGAATGTCTTTGGTTGCAAAAGAGTTTTTTAGGGTTTTAAAACCAAAGAAAACATGTGCTATTTTGATTGGAGATATACGAATAAAGAAAAATATGTATCCCCTTGGTTTTCGCATTATGGACTTATTCCAGAAAGCAGGATTTATGTTAAAAAATACGATTATAAAAGAACAGTACAAAGATCGTTCTACAGCATTCTGGATCAATACCAACATAAGAAGAATTAATCATGAATATTTGTTCGTATTCCAAAAATTGTAACGCTAAAAAAAATAAGAAAGGAAAAAAATCAAATCTTCTTACAATAATCAACTTTTTCCAAAAATTCTTTATCCTCATGATTTAAGTTTGGATATTTGATATGAATTAGTTCATGACAGATTGTCTCCACTATCTCTTTTTTTGTAACATCTGGTGCGAAAACTTCTAACCAAACTCTCGGTGGTTTTTCATGTGGAAATGCTTCTCCATAAATATTTTCGCCAACCATTGGCATATCATCAATAAAATTAAGGTCAAGTTCCGCTTCAACATCCAGAAGTTGTTTCTTTTTCTGGAATATTTTCCTAGTCTCTTGCTCTATATCTTCTTTTATTTGTTGTTCTGTGGACACATTTCTCACATCCTTCTTGATCATTTAAATATACTACTCTAATATATTTAAAGATTTAGAGGGATCGTTCAATCAATCCTACCCACTTATTTCTTCCGATATTAAGGTTTACCCCTGCTTCCTCTGTGGGGGTTCCCCAAGAATATTATTCTCACTGTATTGCCCTTCTTCCATTGGCGTGATTGCCCCGATAATTAAGGGGCAATAGCCATCTGTCCTTAAAAAAGGTCGGGGTAGCGCAGGGGTGCTCCCTTCACCATTCTTCACATTTTTCCGCTCAATATCCCTCCCTGTACATCAACTTGTACATCCTGCACTGAAATACACTGTCAATTTCTATAATCATATAAATTCCATCAAATCATATCATAAAAGCGTTACATACTTTCAAAAATATTTTAACTTTTAACAAACATTTTAATAAGACTATGCGATTATAACAATACTGAGAGGTGAAGAAAAATGAAGCAAAGTAGTAGTATAATACTATCCGCAGGTGTGGTTGCACTGTTTCTTGTAGCGGCATTGATTCCCTCACTGGCCTCCAGCAGGGGCGACAGCGAGATTGTCGAATGTGGCATGTCAAATATTCTGGGCACAACGTTTAAGGAAAAGAGTATGCCTTCGGAGAAAATAGATGAGATGGAGAATAAGATTGCAGGCATATTGAATGCTGACGAAGCATCTGCCAACATCTCGAGGATAGTCGATCGTGTTGTAGAAGTGTTAAAAAACTACGGCATACTGCCGGAGAAATATGACTCCAGTTTCCTGTTCGGCAAAACATGGAGTTGGGGGGTTTTCAACTATATAATAAGCTATGGACGGGGAGAGACATTCGTTCCTCTAAAATCTGACAGAAGTTTTGTGAGGATGATGTTCAGGCCAATCTTTTTCAATTACAATGCAGGAATCACGATAGCAAAATTCGGCACAAACTACATGTGGGACAGCGGGAGTACTTTCGGAAATATAGGCTGGATGTTCGGCCGTCAGAGAGGATTTACTGTGGGCTTCATAGGTATCCATATAAGAATTCCGCATGCACTCCATCCTGACAGTCATTTGTTCATAGGCACTACCCTTATATTAAACGGAAATAACCTTCTCTTCTGAAGGGATAGATAAGTAAGGGGACCACCGAAAAAGTACAGGAGTTGCTTCTTGTTTCAGCCAATATAACTCAGTTTGTCGCTCGTATCTTTTTCCATTGCACTTTTCTCCAAGCTTCTTATATGCCTTGCTATCCTGTCTATTTCCTCGGCTTTCTCCTCCAGTTTTGAAAAACCTATCTTGATGCCCAGAATCTTGGTAAGCTTTTTGAGAACTTCTCTTGCACTGTTCGGATCAACCATATATCCGGATGTCTCGCCCATAAGGCACACCCCTTTCATCCCCCTCATCTTGCCAAGGCCGAGAAGCAGACCGGAGGCACCGACGATTCCGCCCCCGCCCTCATCTTTGAAAGTCATGCCATATTTTTTGTATTTTTTTACAAGTGTTTTGTGTGTTGCCGCCCCCGTCACATGGGGCTTTTCCACATCCACCCCAACGCCGTAGCCGCCGAGAGTGTATATCATCTTTGTTCCATACTTTTCGATGACATCCAGTACCGACTGTGTGAGTATATACTGCCCCTTGGTGGACAGCCCCTGATAGTCACCTGTCAGTATAATAATGTCTATGTCTCCCTTCCAGTAATATAGCTCGTTTTTCACGAGGTGCACAATGCCGTCATGGTCTATGAATACCTGTGGCGGGAAATCCGTGGAATATATATCTGCAAACTTCTTTGCCCCTATCTCGTCTACCAAGTGTTCCGCTGCAAGCTTTCCGACGTTCCCTACGCCGGGCAAACCTTCTATCAATACGGGGTTTTTAAGTTCAGGTTTTTCCGAATAGACCACAGATGCCTCATTCACTCTCACTTTTTTTCTTGCCATGCTTTTCCTCTTTTTTTAATTTTCTTCTGTATACTCCATAGGAATCCTGAGGGGAGAACCTTGCGGGTCCTGTATTTTTGGTTTTCTGCCCGCATGAGAGACAGTATTCTTCCAGAGTGTAAATCTTACAGGATGCACAGTAATTCATTTTATTTTCCTTTTAAAAGTTCCCGTGCCGCCATGCTTTTTTATATACTCAACGCCTTTTTCGGCACATTCCTTCAGTTCCTTCTCTGCCATTTTGTAATCGGGTGCTGTCACATCGATTCTATATACGGGAGCAGATACATATTTAACCTTTACGCTGACCTCATCTTGCTCTTCCTCTATCTCTATCTCTTTAAGGGCATTTCTTATATGTTCCACACCATTCCTGTCCGGGAAAGACATCTCCATATACCCGGTTATGTTTACGAAGGGGATGATGACATTTTCCACTGCAACTTCCCTGAATGCAGATATCCAGTCCCCGCTGAAATCGTCCTTTTCCAGTATCTCGTTGTCATATGCAACTTCCTCGAAAGTCTCGTATAGGGAACCGTATTTTTTTATAATATCGTTACCGAATTCCTGCCAGCATTCATCAGTACTCTTCCCTATTCTGTCAGCGACCATATGGAACAGTTTCTCTGCCTTGTGCTCGTTTTTCCATTGCTGTGTTTTCTCCCTTCGCTGGTGTTCGTTCACTCTTTTCAATGATACATCGATATATCCTTTGGCAGTGTCAACCTCCATTACCTTGCAGACGATTTTCTGCCCCTCTTTCACATGGTTTCTTATATTTTTTACCCATCCCGATGCAACCTCCTTTATATGGATAAATCCCTCTGTGCCGGGGTATTCTTCAAGTCTTACAAATGCCCCAAAACCCTTTGCCTTTACAACCGTACAAACGACCAGTTTTCCCTTATCTGGAACCTCTTTTACGGGCATTTTCTATTCCAACTCCTCCAGTAGATCCCCCCTTATCTTGGCGATTCCACCAGTGGGCTCCGCCATCACGCTTCCGCATATCTGGCATGCTACCTTGCTGCTTGCTTTCTTGAAAATAATCTGCTCGTTTTCGCAGTCCTTACATTTAACCCTGATAAAATCTCCCACGGATTCACCTCTTGAACTCGAATTTTTTTGCCCTTATACACTTTTTCTGGTGGGCTTTTTTACATTCCGGACACCTATATCTCAGGTATACTCTTTTTGTAGCTTTCTCTCGTCCCTCCGGCTTTGGTCTAGGATAACCTCTGTAACCGGCGGTGACGCGGCGGAATCGTCTCTGTCCCTGTTTTAGTTCGGATGCCTTCTTTCTCTTAACTTTTTCAATAGTATGAAGCGTATGCTTCTCGCACGAAGGACAGTACGTCATTATGGCAGGTGGTCTTATCATCGAGTTTGTAATGCTGCATTATATATAAAAATGGTGGTTATCACCACACGGCATCAACGTCCAGATCGAACTCATCCTCCTTTTTCTTTTCACCCTTTTTTTTGATGCTTTTAAGCAGAAGCTTTATCTTTTCCTCAAAATCCTTGTTATTCTTAAATATCACGAAATCCCCCCTCATCTGTTCCAGCAATTTTTTTGCAACATCCTGCTTTCTCTTTATCGGCACAAGACCGGACGGATAGTCAAATTCCATAATCTTGTCGCAGATACTCTCCATTTTTCCCAGAGTTCCCTCCACTTCCTCTACCTTCCCCTCCCTCATGAGATTTATGGCCATTCTTCTCAGTTCTCCGACAACATCCCCAAGCCCAAGCAGGTAGGAGGTATACGTTATTCCGAGGCCATCCGGGTCGGGCAGGTTCTCCTTGTTGTATATCGCCAGAAGTATATTTGCCTCCGCCAGCTCCTGTGATGCATTTTCCATATATCCTGCAGTGAGTAAATCCGGATGGCCTTTGATTTTCTTCCTCAACGCTTTGTCCATTTTGACCGCTTCGGTCGCCATCTCGGCTGCAGCGTCTGCATCCCCATTGTGGATAATCTGTATGCATTTTCTGCTTGTCCTTATTATATCCCGACATTTCTTCAGCGTCAGTTCCCTCAGGTCGTCCTTCTCGTTAAGCATCTTCTCTATTCTGCCGGATATCTCATCGAGATTTTCCATATAAAAATAATGTGGGGGGCAATTATAAAGTTGCCTATCCTTTCCTGAAGTAAATGTTAAATCTTGTGCCCCCCTTCTCCCCGCCGTCCGCCGCCTCCACCCGCCCCCCGTATTTCTCCACAATTTTCTTCACCAGATATAGCCCCATGCCGCTCCCCCCACTCCCCTTTCCCTTGAATCTTCTCTTGAAAATATCTTTCTTCATTTCATCGGGTATTCCCACCCCGTTGTCTTCTATGCATATGCCTGCCAGTCCCCCTTTCTCTATCGCATAAATTTCTATTTTTGTGGCATGCGAATGTTTTATCGAGTTCTCCAGAACGTTGGCCACCACTTCCTCCGTCAGCACCCCTGTCTTCACCTTCACCTTTGCATCCCCGTCATACGTAATCGACAGTCCTCTTCTCTCACCCTCCGTCATATAATCCTTAACAACCTTTTTTACTATTTTATCCAGATTCGTGCTCTTCAACCGGGTTTCCTCATTTACCTGGTGGAGGTACCTGATTTTTTCGATTAAATCGCTTCCCGTCCTCAATGTATTGGATGCTTTTTCAAGTAGCCCCCTCTCCCTTTCCGGTAGGTCATATCCGGTCAGCAGACCAAGGTAACCCATGATTATCTGGATTTTGTTTCCCAAATCATGGCGAAGCAGGGAATTATAAAATTCTGCCTCTGCCTCTGCCTCTGCCCTCTTGCGTGCGGTAACATCCTGAATAATTCCCTCTATCACCTCCCCGTCGCCCGTGTTCACCAGCACCGCCGACTGAGTGGTAATGATCGTCCTGCCATCCTTTCTCATTCCTTTCATTTCGCAATTTTTCACCTTTCCGTTTTTTCTGATTGCATCTAAAAACTGCTTTGCGTCTTCATGTTGTTCATACAGGTTCCATGCATTTTCACCTGATATCTCCTCGAGACTGTCGTATCCGAACATATCGATAAACGAGATGTTTCCCTCCAGAAATTTTCCATCAGCGGTTATCCGGTAAATTCCCTCGACCGCGTTCTCAACGACCTGCCTGTACTTCCTCTCACTGTTGTACAATGCCTCCTCAGCCTTTCTCCCCTCCGTGATATCCACTGCATTTCCAAGGACGACCTTTCTTCCTCCTCGTCTTATGGAGATTTCCATCATGTCCATGTATCGTGTTTTTCCTTCTTTTGTGATAACTCTTACCTCATAGCGAGGCTGCATTTTTTCATGTTTCCCAGCGGTATACCTTTTTCTAACGATCCCATTATCTTCCGGGTGCACAAATTTCAGGAAAGGCTTGCCAAGCATCTCCTCTCTTCCGTACCCAAGGGTTTCCTCGATTTTGCTATTCACATATGCTATCTTTCCGTCCTGAAGGACATAGACACCGAAAAGGGAATTTTTTGCGATAAGGTTATCCATTTCAGTCCATCCCTCTACGGGCATGCATATTATGAGTGCGCCGTCATCATCCTTTGAGACAAATGCATGGACAGACCGGATGCTGCCATTCTTCCCGACGATATGTATTTCATGACTTTGCGACAGGGAATGAAAATTTTTATATCCATCTCTTAAAAGCATCGAGATGTGCTTATTTTCAACCTCCCTACCTTCATATCCCGTGAGCGATTCAGCCCCTCTGCTGAAGAATCGTATGTGACCGGTAATATCCGTGGCGATGATTGCTGCATCCGTGTCATAAAAAAAATTTTCCAGATATGCCAGACGTTTCCTTTCCTGTTCTAGCCTCTTTATTTTTTCCTCTATCTCCTGAAGCAGGATGTCAAATGCACGAATATTCTCCATGGGAACCCCAAACGGCCCTCTACTGCCCATGCCCCTGATATCAAATGCAATAGAAAGTATAAAAAAATGTTGGATAGACTGAAAAATTAATGACAAAAAGAAAAAGAGAGGGTTTAGAGTATTCCCCTTACCTTAACTGCATCTGCGACTCTTTCCACACTCACTACATAGGCTGCGGTTCTGGTGTTTATGTCCTCGCCCTTTTCCTTGTACTCTTTCCTTGTGTTGATCACATCCCATGTCGCCTTGCTCATCTTTTTGTCCAGTTTTTCATATACTTCTCCGCAGTTCCAGTAATAACCATATCTATTCTGAACCCACTCGAAGTAAGAAACAGTCACGCCGCCCGAGTTAGAAAGAAAGTCAGGGAGCACAAGCATGCCCTTCTTGTGAAGTATTTCATCTGCTTCTGGAGTTGTTGGTCCATTTGCCAGTTCAAGCACAATCTTTGCCTTTATCCTGTCTGCGTTATCATTTCGTATTGTATTCTCAAGTGCTGCAGGTATGAGCACATCCACATCAAGCTCGATCAACTCCTCATTCGGTATCTGCTTTGCCCCTGGGTAATTCACAACGCTTCCAGTTGTCTTCTTTATCTCTGCTGTCTTGTTGAATGGAAGACCTTCCTCGCTGTGGATTCCGCCCTTTGAATCGCTTACTGCAACAACCTTGACGTTTTTGAAAAGTCTTGTTACCAACAAGTGGGCGTATTGCCCGGCATTTCCATACCCCTGGATTGCCACGGTAACCACATTTTCTGACGGTATGATATCTTCCAGTTTTTCCAGCTCTTCATACCGCTTATATAAATTTTCCTTGTTTTCTTCCAATGATAAACCAATGGATTTTGCCCCTTCCCTCAGGACATACATTCCTCCTCTGGCGGTGGCATCTCCCCTTCCCCTGCAGCCCCCTATACTGATCGGCTTGCCGGTTATAACGCCAGGGGCATTGTAGCCAACCATCGTGCTGTATTCATCCATCATCCAAGCCATTATCTGAGGAGTGGTGTAAACATCCGGCGCTGGTATATCCTTCTCGGGGCCGATAAATCTTCCCAGCGCCCTCACATATCCTCTTGCCAGTCTCTCCTTCTCTGCATCGCTCATCTCCTTCGGGTTGCATATCACGCCGCCCTTGCCGCCGCCGTACGGCACGTCGGCAACTGCGCATTTCCATGTCATCCATGCAGCCAGTGCCTTTACCGTGTCAATCGTCTCTTCGGGGTGCCATCTGATGCCCCCCTTTGTCGGGCCCCTCGCATCATTGTACTGACATCTGAATCCGGTGAAGACCTTCGTACTTCCGTCATCCATTCGCACAGGTATAGTGACCCTCAACAAGCGCTGTGGCTCACGAAGATAAGCATGCATTGCTTCGTCAAGTCCCATAATGCCTGCTGCCTTGCCCAGTTGTTTCTGGGCTATTTTAAACGGGTTTAACTCTTCACTCATTTTGATTCCTCGAACGGTGTAATACATCATTACTTTTTAAATTTGCTAGAACAATGATAACACGCACCATGCAAAAACATATAAATGATTGTAAATTTAGATGCCACACATGGAAGATAAGAAAGAGCCCCCTGGTAAACTGTCGAGACGTGATATGTATGGAGAGAGTGGAGAAGGTTTCAAATCAGATTCAAACACCACGGCATATTTTGCACTCTCTCAAAAATTCAATCTCTAAGGACTTCAAGGAGTCATTGTTTTCCCTAATTCTTTGCACGATGGGTAACCTTATTACTGGAATAATAATGGGTGTTTCAACCTCGAGCTTGAGAGTGCTGCCCGCCCTTATCGTTCTGATTCCTCCTGCCATAGGGATGCGAGGAAATATATTTGCCTCTCTCGGCTCGCGGCTGGGCACCTATCTTCATACGGGTCAGATCACTCCGGATTTCAAGGGAAAACTTCTCAGGCAGAATGTCAATTCTTCTTTCATCCTCACAATTCTGATGAGCGCTTATCTCGGCTTGATTGCAACGTTCACGGCAAAACTTCTGGGCATGCATGCAGACTTTACCGATATGATGCTGGTTTCTCTTCTTGCAGGTGTCATTTCCGCCTTCTTTATGCTTGCACTGACAATGGCAACGTCATTCTTCAGCTACCGCCGCGGCTGGAACCCCGATAACGTAACTACACCCATAATCACGCTTGGCGGTGATATTATCACACTTCCCCTTCTATTCATTTCAATGAGCATCATCATCACTCTTGGCGGGACGGAAAAGATGCTTCTCCTTTATCTTTTCATAGCTCTTGGCATCATATCTCTGGTCATTCCATTCTCAAAATTCTCCGGGCAACACCTGAAGAAGATCTTGATAGAGAGCACGCCGATAATGCTCATCGGGGGCTTGCTGGGCACATTCTCCGGTTCCATCCTCGGCAATTCGTTTGAGGGGTTGATTGGTATCGCAGGCGTTCTGACGATGATACCAGCATTTCTGGAGGACGGCGGAGCGATAGGTGGCATTCTGGCCGCAAGATTCTCATCATTGCTCCATATCGGTTCCCTTGAATACAGCCTGATCCCGCCCAAAAAAGCCCGTAAAATGTTCTTGTCGATGCATGTAATAGGGATTATTGTATTTTCCATGATTGGTTCATTCGCATTTGTCATAAGCAAGTCAGTCAGTGTGGGCGCACTACCCATTCATGAAATGATAATTATTTCGGTAATCACAGGGGAGATTCTGATATTCGCAGTAAATCTGATAGCATATTATTCTTCGGTCATCTCGTTCAGGCATGGGATAGACCCCGATAACATCACCATTCCCACCATCACAAGCCTGATGGATGTTATGGGCATGGGATGCCTTATTCTTGTTCTAATCGCCTTTGGAGCAATATAATTTGGAATAATATAGTATACAATACAATAATATACAATACAATAATATACAATACAATAATATACAATTATACAATACAATAATATAACCAATGCTATCCTTATTCTATTATTTTTTGCCCAGTATCCCACCAAAAAATGATTTCTTATCCTCGCTCCCCCCGGTACTTTTTTCAATATTTTCAATTTTATTATCAACTGGAACCGTTGTTTCTCTCTCCTCAATAACCGGTTTGTACTTCCGGAGGTCGTCCAGTGCCTGCTCTATCCCGTCTATCTTGCTCACGGAATAATAGGATATCAGTACCCTGTCATCCTCTTTGGATGTCACCTTCACCACATATCCGCCAGGCGTCTCATAGACTATTTCCCTGTTTATGATTTTACCCTTGATTTTTTCCGGTGACTCTATAAATTCCCCGTCTTCCCCCGGTTCTTGTGTCTCTTCAAATATTTCCTCCTTCTCCTCCGCCGCCGCTAAGCCCCCATCAATGACTTCTTCTATTTCATCGAGGGTTTCCTTTGCTCTTTTTCCCCAACTTCTCTCCTCGAGTTTTTCCTCCGAGTCACCAAACGTCTCTTCTTCCACGGATTTCTTTTCCTCGTGCGAGAGATAAAACTGCGGCAGCACATATTCCTTTCCTTTGATTTTTTCTCCTCCCTCTTCATCCGGCTCGGACAGCAGAACTTCGGAATATTCCGCCTCCTCCTCTTCCACAATACCCTCATCCACTTCATCTATCTCCTGGCTCAAATCCCAGAATTCATTATCGTCATTTTTCCGCTTTCTTATTCTTGGTATACGGGGCAAACGCATTTCAGCACCAAATATAGATACACTTACACCTTAAAATGTTTTATGCTTCGTCCAGTTCATCGAGAATGCTATCTATTTCATCGTGTATTTCCTCGACAGAGCGATTTGCATCAACGATGTGCCAGCCCTTAACGAGTTCAAGGGCTTTGTTCCTTACCTTCCTAAGTTCCCCGATGTTTTCGAACATCTCTTTTTCTTCCCTGCCCTCAACTCTTTTCTCAATCCTTCTAAGCAATTCCTCCGGCTCAACGTCGAGAAAGAACATGTATTGAGAGGTCGGCAGGAAAGTTTCAAAGAATTTGTATAATATTTTTGCAACGGGAAATGGAAGATAAGCCACGCCTACCAGATAGCGGACAACGATTAGTGTGTCCGGCATTCCATAGTATTTTTTTATTGAGCGAATGACATCCATGGCATAGTAAACAGATGCCTTCAGATGTTCCCTCTTTCCTTTTCCCATAAGAGCTTTCTTTGTCCTCCTTCCGTATTTGTTGTCGTCCTCGGGGTGCGAACGTATGATTATATTTTCCCCTTTCTTCTCATATCGCTCCGCTATAAGCCTTGCATGCGTATCCTTTCCGGAGCCGTCCAGCCCGTCAACAACTATGAATCTCATTTTCAAACCTACACAAGTACATAATAAATGATTGCCGCCGAGAAAGATACCGTGAGATTATCCATGCCCTTGGGTGTGATTCCCTCGATCAGGGTCGCGATGAATGCAACGGCGAGGAGGGCATACATATTGATTGCCACGTGATAGTATGCAAGTGCCATTGCCGAGGCGATAAGAATCACGACAAACATGCTTAATGAACCCTCGACACTTTTCCAGTCCCCGAATATGTTGTATTTCCTCTTTCCGAATTTCGTTCCGATAAGTGAGGCGAATCCGTCGCCGTAGGACATTGCAACGATTCCGATTGCTATTATTTCCGGGCGCCCAAAAAAGGCATAAGCAAGCACCGTCCATGATATGGAATAGTAGACAAGCCCCATGCCGTGCCCCGCCGCCGACGCCCCACTGACTGTCTTCAGCGGAGAATACGGACTCACAAGAAAGGTAAGCACTATGAAGGGGGCGGCGGCAACAAATGCCATCACCCATGCGTGTTCAAATAGCGGCAGGATGAAAAAGACATTGCCCACCATTATGTGCAAAAATTTTCTGCTTACGAGCGGACGCTTGTTAAGCACTTTTTCCGATATGAAGAAAAGAACTGCAACATATACATAAACCGATAACACTCCTATAATACCTCCCGATATCATTCAGTTTGAAATGCTTTTCTGTATATAACCTTAAGCAAAAGTCCCTGCCAGAAAAGCCATCAACCCGACGAAAATGCCGAAAAGACTGATTTTTCTGAATCTATCGAGACTTTCCGCATCAACCCTTGAAAGTATGGAAAGTGAGGTGTAGACGAGCAGTATATCTGTCACGAGAACTATCGACAGATAGATGTAGTCGTGGTGGTAGGCGTTATCGATATTGAAAAGAAAGGGAATGAAGCTCAACAGTACTGCCGTCATATAAAAGATAGATGCCATGACATTTGCCCCCCTCCTTCCGAGATAGGTGGGAAAAGATTTTGTCTTTCTTGCAGCATCGCCGGCAAAATCCATCACGTCTTTCATTATCTCCCTTGCCACACCTGCCAAAAAGGCGATTAATGCAATGAAGTAGATTATTCCCGGAATGGAAGGAGAAACTGCGGTCGAGCCGAAAACGAAGGGGATTGCCATTATGAATGCGATGTAGAAGTTTCCGATAATCTTTATCTCCTTCAGCTTAACGTCGTACAGGGTTGCTATCACCGCATTTATCGCTGCAATTGCAAAGCACGTCGTGTTGACCATGAAACTGGCAGCCAGCCCCACCGGAATGAAAACGAAGTAGACGTAGAGGGCGGTTACCGGCTGCAAGTCACCGCTGACGAGAGGGCGGTCTGCCCTTTTGTTCTTCCTGTCCACCTCGAGGTCGAAGTAGTCATTGAGGGCAAATGTTCCCGCCTCCAGAAAGAGGGCTGTAAGAAACGCAAAGAAGAATTTATCCGCCGAAGGCAGGCCCTTGCCCGCTATCACCGCCCCTATGAGAATGGCAACGGCAATCATTATGCCGTGTTCGAGACGCATCAGCTGCCACAGTGCCCTCAGCTTTTTCGCGGTGTGAAGACGGCTTTTATTCATAATATTCACTCTGGTTCTATCTCGTAGTATCTCTCCAGAAGGCCAATGAAAGTGGCTGTCATCTCCTCAATTTTCTCAGCCGATTCTTTGATGGAATCACGGTCGGTTATATCCATTGCCCGGATGTACAAAAGCACGGCAAGCTCCCATGAATAGTAGACCATTTCGGCCTGGCTCGCATCTGAGTTTGCCTCCTGTATTTTTTTAATCGGATGGATAAGCAAAACCGATATGAAGCTTGTAACACTGGCAGACCCGAAACCGAGAATTTCAATTACATTTTTCCATTCTTCAACCCCATCGGCAGCGGAGAGACCAAGATATAACGCAATCATAAGGAAGAATAATCCGACGGCAAAAAGTGCACCTGAAAAGATATAGACAAGATATTTCGCCCTTTTTGCCTCTTCACACAGCTTTTTTATTTTTTCCTTCAGGGCGGGCAATTCATCAGTCATTATTTTCATGATGGTGTTGTTGAGCTGTGAGTTTGCATCGTCCCTGTCAAATCTTTCATTCGTCATTCACTTAGTATTTGAATAGGAGTATTTGTCACTTTTTATTTTCCAGGCAGCAGCATTTATATGTCATCGGGCAATAATCCCGTATGCCTTATTACCTATTCGAAGAGTCTAGCCTGCAGGTAAGAATAGGGAAGATAATATGCCTCGCCAGGACGTACAAAAAGCATGCCGAGGAGATGGGCTCCGTGGTAATAAAAGAGCCACTGATTTTTTTGAAGCCCGCAAGTTCCGTGATATTCGACCGCCAGTCCATAGTCATCCCCGAAAGGGCGAAGGAGGTACACCACGAGGTCGAACTGGGTGTTGTAATTGGAAAGGGAGGAAAAAAAATTTCCGAAGAAAATGCTGAAGAACACATCCTTGCATATCTGCTTGGGCTTGACATCACCGCAAGGGACATTCAGCAGGAGGCAAAGACCCACGGGTGGCCGTGGACTGCCGCAAAAGGATTTGATACCTTCTGCCCGATAAGCACGGTGGTGACGAAAGAAAAAGTGAAAGATGCAAATAACCTCAGCATCACTCTTAAGGTGAATGACAGGGTAAGGCAGTCTTCCAGCACAAAGAACATGATTTATCCGGTGGAGAAAATAGTCGCCCTTGTATCCGAAATCATGACACTGGAGAGAGGAGACCTCATTCTCACGGGAACGCCCGAAGGTGTTGGAACAATAAAGCCCGGGGATGTTATAGATGCAGAGCTTGGCGACATATGTTCGTTGAGGGTAGATGTGATAGAAGAAGGTGCAAACAAATTGTGAAGCGTATACCTACTCCTCATCTTACTTTACGTCCCGATTAAAAATATATACTTCCATCTGTGCATATGCAGTCGCACCGTGAGAAGATATTTCGACATGGATGTCATGCTTTCCCGCCACAGGCAAATCGAAATTCCATACATATGGCGGAGAGTTATCGGAATAGCATTCCTCTCCATCAAGGTAAAAGTTGACCACTGAATTTTCTTTGGTGTATATTGTAAACGGCATCTCTCCCACTATGGTGTTGCCCCAAGGTGCCGGCATGATGTACCTGCCGCCCACATATAATGCAGGACGCCACACATTTGGCTCTACCAGAAATATTTCCATATCATCTATCGGCGGGAGATGGTCGTCGGGAACACCGGCTGCCCATGCAACAGCTCTTCGCAACATCCACCAGTTGTATGACCAGTTTGCCTCCTCCCCGTCCACCCATTTGTAAAGATAATCTTCCCTGAAAAGGGCATATTTCGACCGCCCGAGAAACTCTTCGATATGTCCTCCCAGTACGGTTCGCTCTTCCGGATGTGGGCCAAACAATGCAACCCTGCCTTTTCCGTATGTAGTGGATATTGCAGCATATTCTCCCTTCAAGTTCGTTACCACGGGGGCTTCAATTTGCCATTCCCCTCCGATTTTTTTCCAGAAGTGAATCGGTGCCTTGTCGCTCACCTCCTCCGCATATATTGCCAAGGGAACAACCTCCCCGAGAAGCGGATCTGTGCCGTCTGCAAGATGCATACCCGGTCCTCCCTCATACCTTATCACACGCGAGTTGTCGGGGCAAACGTTGAGTATTGGATGGTCTGTAATTGTACATGAAATCGGAACGCCGCCCTCCAGACCTGCCGACTTGTAGAGATATTGCCACTCCTGTTCCTGGTCGTCATTTACATAAACATTGGCGATGCCGAGAACACCAGCGTCTATAATCTTATCTATAAGTGTTAATGGATTAGGCATTCCCTGGGACGCCTCGTTTGCACCACCGCATATGCCCACATACCCCCCGCCGCCTGCAATAAAGTTTTTGACACTATCTTTCCATTTGCTGTCGATTCCGTGGATGTACTGGCGGGCACTCGCACCTATGACAAACACATCGTAATTGTCCGTATCAAGCGGGTGTGTGCCTTTTCCCATTACCCCCCGCCTATCCACCTCGGAAACGTTTAACTGGTAGTGAATGCCGTCCACGGTCCACCCGTACTGAAGTGTGTATTCAAGAAGCTTTATCGCGGGGACTATAGACGGATAAACAGCAATGTTCATATAAACAGTTTCTTTTATCCTGTTTTCCGAGGGGTGCACGGGCGGCATGAAGATAAGAAATACGATGGCAAACAATATCAGAATATGCGATGCTCTTGGCATGTGTTTCTTCAATGACGTTTGGTATAAATATGTAACGGAAACAAAAACCATTAACTTATTTCGGATAACGGTTTGCGGATATGATAAGTTGCCGAAGGAAATTTGGGCGAAAGGGGCACAACGACTGGAACTGCATACCCGCCTGTTAGGCGAAGTTGTGTAACCGTTTGTTTTGGCACTAATTTCGTTTTTCATAAACTTGTACCAACTTTTTTACCAATGAATGGAATAAACACTTTATATACTGCACCTATTATGCTTACTGAAAAAACTACATCTATTAAAATTTCTCTAAATACTTCTGTACCGAGATATCCTGAAATATAACGATTTGAAATTATTACTATTGTTACAAGACCTACTGTTAACAGGAATAGATTTCTCTTCAACCTTCCATACTTTTGATTTAATTTATGCTTCAGGTCATTAACATGCTGATCTAAAAATTCAAGTTCATTTATTATTTGTGAAGGAGAAATATCTGAAAACTCTAATACCTTCATTTCATCAGAATACCTCTTCGTTTCTTCAATTTTATGTTTGCACCGTTCACATTTTTGAATTGCACTTTTAAAATTTCCATCCTGCAATTCTATCAAAGCTTGGATATAATCTACCTTGCTATTGCACAGGTTTGATTTGGCATCGGGCATCGTAAAAATTGGTATATTCTCGCAAGCCTTTTTATGATATGTCGCAGCGAGGGCAAAGTGACTTTTTGCCTCCTCTAAATTTTTCTTCTTCTCGTACTTTTCTCCCAATTTTTCATAACAATTTGCTAATTCGCCATATGCTATGATCCAAATCTTTAACGACCCTACTAACTCTGGAGAAAACTCAGAACTTTTTTCCAAGTAGCTTTTTGCTTTCCATACTTTTTCCAGATTGGGGATATCCTTTGACTTTTCTTCTAAAAGGGTTAGCATACCAATTGCAAAGTTAATTTGACACACACCAACCATTTTTACATACTCGCCTTTTTTAGAAGATGTTACTAAAAAATCTTGCTGCATTTCTTCGGGTAATTCTACTGGTGGATGCTCTTTGATTTCTTCAGCTAAAGGTAATATTTCATCTATAAGTCTTTTTGCTTTAGAAAATTTCTTTTGCTGAAAAATCACAAAGAATTGAATCCATAATTTGGTCAAAATACGGTATTTCTTTGAAAACGCCAAAAAATTTTTCCATTTTCTATCTTTTATCTTCTTTTCCATCTCATCTACCAATGTAATTGACTTATCAATACCGTTCAAATCTCCTGAAAAAAGGGAAGATATGGTTAACTTAGTCATTTTTGCTTCCATCTCGAGGATATCTAAGAATTCTGAAAGCTCTTTATCAACGATAGATGGTTTTGCTGACTCGATTACACTTAATACTTTATCCCAATACTCAATAGCTTTCGGTAATCCAATCGCCGATAATCTATTTGCTATTTTAGAATAGAGCAAACATAAGCGAAGAATTATTTCTTCTAAATGTTCAAAATCGTTTTTTTCTTCAACAATACTATATGCAGACTCTTCAACTTTAATAGCCCACAATAGTGAGATATGAGCCAAGTTATCAAAAATTAGTGATTCTGTCTCTACAATCAACCCAGATATCTCATTGTAGTTTTTTTCAAAAGAAGAAGATATAGAGGCGAAAATTTCTAATTTTGTATCGGTGTCTTTTATTTTAATAGCCTTTTCATAGATTTGAATGGTTTTTAATAAGAGTAACGCTATGGAAGCCCCGGTATAAACCATTTGCTCGATCAAATTCTTCGGAATGAATGCTTGGACGTTGTTTTCTACACCATCTATTACCTCATTGACTTCGCTGTAACTATCGAATACCAATGTGTTAACTGTTGCTCTAAGACATTGATTAATGCATACAGATAAACTAATTAATTCAGCACTTCTTTTATCGAGAGATGCGAACTCACTGAGATTTTTTAAAAGTTCATCTATGTTTTGCTGAAGTTTAGAATAGTTCTCATTATAGAGATTATGACCAAAATCGAGTTGCTTTGCATTAATTTTTGATGTTATGTTTAGTATCTTTCTTTTTGTTTCTTGACCTCTCTTCGTATGTGATTGTATAAAATAATAAAAAGCATTTCCTAATTTGTATAATCTTTTTTCCTTTGGCTCTTTAAATTGCGTTAAAGAGATTAAAATATCTTCTATTGATTCTGCCAATTCTCCAGTTGCAGAAGTAAGTCTTTCCACTTGGTTTGAGAACCTTTCTTCATCGTGGTTCATCTTCACTTTGTCTCCTCATTTTTGATACAATTTCACCCAACTACCTATATCCAAACTCAATTTCCTATATCCCTCCAGTTTGGCATTATATCTGAATTTGTTTCCCAACACATTCACAGCCTTGCCTGAATACATAATAAGTTTAGGTATTAAAAATGTTACACTGCAAGACTATGGCATTATCTGATGGACAACCCTCAGCTTCAGAACAATGACTTCTATCGTTATCATTCTGCCACCTTTTATCCGTCAAGACATGTCATAGAGGGTTGTAAAAATGGATATGTAATATCACTTTGAGCATAAGTTATCAAAAATAAAGAGAGGAAGGGTTTTAAGTTGCCGTCAAACTGCCCTCAAAGTATGGCTCGTATCCGTTGCAGAAATCAGTAGAAACCGTCATCCACTTTCATACCTTCCTTTTCCGTACCTCTGAATTTCTTTATGTAATCATCATACCAGTAAATTTTTGCGGGTATGGCAAACGGGGCACCAGGATACGTTATCAATGCCTCTCCTGCTTCAAGCGTCTGGATTTCCTTCTCTATCTTTGAGATGTCCTGCTTTGCCGAGCTTTTTATCATATTTCTATCGCCCTCGTCGGCAAGACCGAGAATGAAAAAGGTATTGAACTGGGACAGCAACTCTTCCTTTACTAACTTGGGCTGCTGGGTGATGGCACAAAGCCCCACCTTGAACTTCCTTCCTTCCCTTGCAATCTGGGCGAATGCCCCCTCTCCTTTCAACACCCGTTGTGCCTCCTCCATCGTTATCAATACTGGCGGTAGCTTGCCGAATTTTTCTTTATTTCTATAAGCATTTTTGTTGTACGTCAAAATTTTCCGGGCAATGATGACGCCCACCAGCAACTCTTCATATTCGTAAAGCCCCGAGGTGTCAACCAGCACCACCTTCCCCTTGTTCAAATGGCCGAGTATCGTATCAGTCGCCGCCACGCTCTCATCTTTATGTATTATTTCCGACTCGATTATTCTCTCCGCCCTTCTTTTCAGGACATTGAAGGTCATACTATGTATCCTATCGCTAAACACGTTCACCAGCTCGTCGCTCTCCGTCTCACACAGCTTGACCAGCCATTCCTTTCCGAAACGTGATGCCATTGCATACAGTGCATCCCTCTGTGCATCTGTGAAAGAAAATATATTCTGCACATCTCCGACGGTGATTTCATATGCGGATATTTTGAGTGTATTGTGCGGTCCGCTCAGGTGGTGGGGCGAATAGACAACCAGTGCACTTCCGGCCATCGGATGGTGTTTAAGCCCTTTCGTCCCCTCTCCCCCCTCGTAGTACTCCCCGTGCGGGTCGATTATCAGAAGACCGTATTTTCCATTCCCCATGACGGAGGCGGCAAACACCCGCATAAGATTGCTTTTCCCCATGCCCGTTGTCGCAAATATACCAATATGATACGGGATAAGTTTTCCGGCTAGGCCGACCACCACATCCACCTCCCTCTCGCCGCTTCTCAATCTACCGATTTCTATGTCGCCCGCATCTTTCTTCAAAAATTCGTAATCTCCCCCGTCCGCCCGCCTCACCTTCGAAAAGTGAGAAGGTATTGCTTTCGGTTTTCGGAATATCCCGTCATGAATATAACCAAGGGGCGCACACACCCCAATTTTGAAAAGTCTCCTCTCTTTCTCTCTCATGCTGTACGGCTGTTCCATCTCGTCAAGCATCATCATCTCGCCGGCGGCCCTTAGACCCCACCTCTCCGACCCCTCCTGCCCGTATTGCAGGTCGATGACACGCAGGAAAAAAAGGGAATTGTTTTCCTCGTCCTCCGCCGCCAGAATCTCCCCGATTTTTACATTCTTGCCATACGGATACCTGAAAACGATTTCCGTAGAGTTTTTTCCGATTATTCTTCCAAGCATTTTATCACCCGAGATACTCATGATAGTCAAAGAATATATCTTCCCACTCATCAATTGTAAACCCGCTCTTCAGAGCCATTTCCCTCAATACTTTCCTGCAATATAAACCATCCTCCGATGTTATCACCACGTCCCTGTGGATTTCTGCAAGCGGATAAGGATAGCCCATATACGACACATCATTTGAAAAAGCAGATATTTTATTAAGAATACCCTCTACATCCTCCTCCATTGGATTGATATCTATGCGGAAGGAAAATTTTGAGAAGGGGTGGAGCTTTGCTATGTACACTCTTCTTTCCCTGGAAAGTGGGTAATACCACCTCTGCTTCGCAAAAATGCTGTCACCTCTCTTCTTAACCCAGGCCAGCACGGGCAACTTATTTGTATACAAATCACTTCTTTTGCATATTCCCACAAGGTGCAATCCCCTTTCCACGGCAATATTGCAATTTTCTTTTATAATCTCGGATAGAAATTTGTTTCCCTCGAGAGAACCATCCATCATGACCACATCCCCCTCTCCGAGAGTTTCCATCGCCTCCCTTGCCATCACATGTTCCTCAAGCCCCCTTATGGCATCATTAACTTCATCCATGCTGTCCGGGATTTTTGGAGGGACTGAATCCATTAAATCCCCATATTTCTCCTTAAAATCATCCTTCAAACCTTGCTTCGACAGGGTATCTATTTCCATATCTCCGATTTTTTTTCGTATGACACCCTTTTCATCAGCCACTACATATCCTACCCTTCTGCTGCTGATGATAAAAGAAAGGCCGTCAAGTATTTTGAATGAACTGCCGTCTATGGCTACCCCTTTCGCCCTGTCGCCCCCGCCAAATTTTTTGAATGCATCATTGCAAAGACGGATATCAAACCCCCCGTTATCAAACTTGACTTTAACCTCGCCCTCAAAACCACGGCTTCTATTCATTACCTCTTCTATATAACAAAATGCTCTGCCAAATGTCTTTTCATCCATTGTTGAATCTAGGTTCCCATCCTGTATTCCACGACCACGCTTCCCCGTTCGTCAACCAGCCTTCTCAATTCTCCTTTGCCATACATTCTAAGGCTTTCACCAAAGTTGCCTATACATTCCCATCCCTGCATATGTTACAATATCAACAGGAAATATATAAAAATTGCTAAAAAATTGCTTGCTTTCGCCCCACTGGCATAAACTCATGGTTACGAAAAGTTACAATTGAATCATATATCTGCCCGTTATATGACTTGAACAGAGCTTTGCGGAGAGAGAACAGCGTGGCTTTAGCGTATTTTGGTGGCAATCCATCCTATTATCTCTAAAATTTTTATCTTTCATTAAATAAATTAGTAGTCAAATACTTCTCCCCTCTATCTGGAAAAATGATCACTATTCTTCCCGATTTAACTTTCTTAGCCACTTCTATTGCAGCGTACATAGCCGCTCCACTACTCATTCCAACAAAAATTCCTTCTTTTTTAACGATCTGTCTTGTCATTTCAAATGCATCTTCTGTTTCAACCATGATTGTTTCATCAATTTCTGAAGGATCGTAAATTGATGGCACTATTGCCTCTTCCATGTTTTTTAATCCTTGTATATAATGGCCTTTTACTGGATGTGCACACACAATTTTTATTTTGGGGTTGTTTTCTCTAAGGGATTTTCCTACCCCCATAATTGTGCCTGAAGTCCCTATTGCAGAAACGAAATAGTCTATTTTACCATTTGTTTGTTTCCAGATCTCTTCACCTGTTGTTTTATAATGTGCAATTCTGTTATATTTGTTTGAAAACTGATCTGGCATAAAATATTTTTCAGGATTTGCCTTAACAAGTTCTCTTGCTTTAGTTATTGCACCATCAGTTCCCAATTCCACATCTGTTAATGTAACCTTTGCACCAAAAGATTCAATCATTTTTATTCTTTCAATAGATACTGCTTTGCTCATAACAATCTCAATATCATACCCCTTCACCACCCCAATCATCGCTAATCCAATACCTGTATTCCCAGATGTCGGTTCAATTATTGTTTTTCCTTTTACCAATGAACATTCTGCCTCTGCTTGCTCAATCATCTTTAAGGCTATTCTATCTTTTATGCTACCAGTAGGATTACTTCCTTCAATTTTAGCGTAAATAGTAACATTTTCATTTGGATTCAATCTATTTATCTTAACAAGAGGAGTATTGCCAATAGTTTGTAAGATGTTCTCGCATATCATAATATTACTATAAAAATAAAAGTTTTTAAAGTTTTTCTTAAATTGCCAACAAAATAGATAATATAACTCCTCTTTTGCGAGGCTTTTGTTAGTTTATCTCTTCAATTTTGAGTTAAAGGGCATTTTTACCTGATTTTCAGTCATCAAGCATGACTTTTTTCAAGTCGTACTCCCTGGAGCATTCAACATCATCGATTACTTCCACTATATTGTATTTCTTCTCTTTCACTCCCGGATGACATAAACGGTAATTTTTGCAGCTTATATCATCGCAGTCAACTTCCTTGTACGTCACCTTTGTTCCTTCGGCACTGTCCTTCCTTATAGTGGTTTCTATGGGCAGCTTTTCTATTTCAACAGCAATAACTCCTCCCATATAAAGGCTGCAGTCATGTTGTTTATCCCTTACATTGGTTATCCTGTATCTTCTCCCCTCTTTCAAATTAGAACATACCATTTTGAGTTTGCACCCCCTGCAATTCCTAGCTATCCCGAGATACACAAATTCATTTCCTTTTTTTGCCAGTTTTTTACCTATTAGAGTAACAAATGTCATTTTTATCACCTATGCCACACCTGTAACCTTGACCAGATGCTCCGCTGCCTCACGGGAGATGCCGTCCGCCCCCAAGACGGTATACCGGTCCGGTCTTACCTTCGGGGCCATTAGCAGTGCCTCCACGATATCCTCCTTAGAGAGACCAAGCTCTCTGGCGGTTGTGGGTGCACCTATCTCCTTAATTGCCTTCTTTATTTTCCCCCAGTCGCCCCCATGCAGATACATCATCATGATTGAGCCTATGCCACACTGCTCCCCGTGCATTGCCTTCCCCGGAGCGATTCTGTCCAGAGCGTGAGAAAACATATGCTCCGCACCGCTTGCAGGACGGGAAGAATTTGCAACACTCATCGCTACACCCGAAACAATCATCGATTTCACCGCTATCCATGATGACTCCTCTATCCCCGGCTTTATGTATCCTGCATTCTCCATGATAAGGTCTGCCGCCGTTTCGGCAAGGACAGCCGCAAATGAACTGTAATATTCCCTTTTCAGCCTCCATGCAAGCTGCCAGTCAAGAATTGATGTGAGGTTTGATATGACATCGGCACATCCAGATGCCAGCATGCGATAGGGTGCCTTTGATATGAGAGAGGTGTCAGCAAGAACAGCAACAGGGGAACGTGCCTGTTTTGATACGGAACCGACTTCCTCCTTTATGGATGCCCTTGGCGATGCAATCCCGTCGTGTGATGCGGCGGTTGGAACACTTATGAAAGGAACTCCGTAATTAAACGATGAAAGTTTTGCTACATCTATCACGCTGCCGCCGCCGACAGCAATCAGAGAACTAACACCCCATTTCGTAGCATGATTCTGAGTCATGCCCACCTCCTCCATGGTTGCCCCGCTCACGACTATATCCTCAACCGTATAGCCGCTTTCATTCAATATTTCCATTATACGATTGCCCGCCAGTTTCTTCGTCATTTCATCATGGACAACGAGGGGATGCTTCCCGAGATTGACCTTCTTGCACAGGTCCACTATCTCCTCTATGACACCGTGCCCTACAACAACATCTCTGGGAAACTCCATCAACTTTGACTTGGTAAAGGGCATTACGTATGTATCGTGATAGCCAATATAGATTTTGCGGGCAACAAAAATTGAAAAACAAAAACCAAAATATTTTTAGACCCTACCGTTTACCATTCCAATGAATTACCTCCTCATAATCATGACAGCCCTGGTTGCCTTCACTTGGGGCATGCTGTTCGCCTTTTATCTTATATTCGTGAGGACAGCCACCCGCCTTTCCCGTCTCCTTTCCAGAATGACCGGCGAAGAAGTTAGCATGGATGAGGTTTACCAGACATTGAAAAATATAATTGATAAGGCCTATGAGGATTTGAAAAATGGTAAAAATGAAAATTCCGATGAAGCTTCCTAGACTTGTGATGGATGCTTACGACCAGTTTCAGATGATAAAAGACAACCTTGGTGTTTTTTACAAATTTTTGATATTTGTAACCCCTTTTTTGACAATTGCCTATTATTTCATTTTCGTTCTCGACTACCTGCCGGGCGATGCGGCGGGAAAATACGGGGCATTGACCATTGCCTATTTCTTTCCCCCCGCAGGGAAGGAATCCATCATACCTGCAATGCTTGCCTCCGACATCCCTCCATGGATAGTATGGAGCACGATGATTATAATGGATATTATCGGTGCGGCGATAATTGCGTACAACTGGTGGTTTCCGGAATTGATTATCACCCATGTACCGCTTCTTGATAAGGGGTACGCATGGCTCCAGAGAAGGGCGGAGAAATTCAAGAAGAGAAAGTTGTTGACGTTGAGCCTGCTTCTTTTCATGATAATACCTCTTCAGGGGAGCGGAGGGATAAGCACGCCCATTCTGGCAGGATTGCTCGGCGTGAATGCAAAGAAAACTGTCATAATCGTTTCTATCGGCTCCACGATAACCACCACGCTCTTCCTACTCTCATGGATGGGCGTTTTTAGTTTCCTCAGGACGATACTATAAACTTTTATACCGAAATGGAATTTCACCACATGGCAGTACTGGTTACTGGAGGAGCCGGTTTCATAGGAAGTCACCTCATAAATGCGTTGATTGATGGCGGGCATGACGTGAAGTGCATAGATAACTTTTCATCCGGTAGAAAGGAATTCATTTCCGACAGTATGGACAGGGGTCTTGAACTTGTAAAAGGGGATCTTCTCAACAGGGCCGATATAATTAATGCCCTGAAAGGTTGCGATATGGTATTCCACCTTGCAGCCAACCCCGATGTGCGGCTGGGCGTTGAGAACACGAATGTTCACCTCGAGCAGAACATAATTGCCACATACAACCTCCTCGAAGAGATGCGGAAGGCAGGAGTTAAAAAAATCGGATTTACTTCCTCCTCGACCGTGTACGGGGAGGCAAAACAGATACCCACCCCCGAGAATTACGGGCCATTAATCCCCATATCACTTTACGGCGCTTCCAAACTTGCAGCAGAGGGACTGGTGTCAGCATACTGTCATACGTTTGATATGCAGTCCGTTATATACCGTTTTGCAAACGTTGTCGGGCCCAGAAGCACGCACGGCGTCACCTACGACTTCATAAGAAAACTGAGAGATGACCCCGGTACTCTTGAAATACTGGGAGACGGAAGCCAGAAAAAATCATACCTCTACATATCCGACTGCATAGACGCCATGCTTTTCGGCATGGAAAAAAACAAAGAAAAAGTAGAGATGCTCAACATCGGCTCTGAGGACTGGACTGATGTAAGGAAGATAGCGGACATAGTATCAGATGAAATGGGTTTGTCCCCAGAATACCGCTTCACCGGCGGGGTCGACGGCGGCAGGGGCTGGAAGGGGGACGTAAAGGTCATGCGACTGTCAATAAACAAACTCGAAAATATGGAATGGAAGCCAAGATATGGAAGTGAGGAATCATTAAGAATGACTGCCAGATGGCTGATTAATCGTTCTAAAACTCCTTAAAATGCCTGTATATATTCATTTGCATTTAAATAAGGGCGAAAAAATCAGATGGGAAGGAAGAAGAATTTTCTGGAGTTTGTGGCCAGTTGTTTTGATAGCTTTACTTACATTATGGATATATGGTTTAGGGTTATTATTTCTCATATATGCAATAGTAAAATGGTCCCGGATAAAATACTTAATCACCAACCTAAGAGCAATCAAAGTTACTGAGCACTATGCTTTCCTGCTCAGGACAGAGATAAAGGAAATTCTTTTGGAGGAGTTGACTAGTATTTCTGCTACCCAGTCCATAGGAGGAAAGTTTTTCAAATACTGGAATGTAATACTGGAGGGACAGCAAAAAATGGTCTGGGAAGGGATAAAGCATCCCAGAGAAGTAATGAAACTGTTACCTGGGCGAGAAGTGAAATAGGGGCAAAGCCCCTCTAACCCCATTCCGCCTTCGTTCCTCGGCAAGCCCTTCGGGCATGCCGCATCTCACTCGGCGGTGAACCCAAGCAGCCGCCGCTGAGTATCGTCCGTAACAGTAACTCCATGATGATGTTGTTGTCCCCTCAGATAGGTACTCGATTCCTTCAAGTTTATTTTTCCTGTTGACTCATGATGCTCATATCCACTCCAGAAACTTCCGTGTGGATACCGTTTCCGAAATCCGGGATGTTGCTCAAATATTCTCTTGGCACTACGAGATTTCAGCATTATTTCCGCATTTTGAACTGAATATCGTTTGGGAATGTTCACCTGGAAATGTACGTGATTTCCTGCAAAACCAAAATCCCCGAACTCGAAATCAAACCGTTCCAGTTCTTGGAAAGCATCCTTGCACGTATTAATATGCGATTGCTTCCTAAAACAGTTGAACCGGTATTTTGTCACAAACATCATGGTCACCCAGTTATTCCGGGTGTCACCCACATTCTTTTTATAGCTACCGCTATTTATATCGTTCATTCTTTTAGACTCCTGTCGTGCCGTTGAGGGGCAGACCTTATGGTCTGCCGCGCACGACAGAAATACCATATAATTGGATGTTAAAAAAGATGAGTAGGCTTCTCATCTGCGGGTCTTACGCTACGCTACAGACCACGCAGCATTCCCAGCCTAATTTCGTAAGAAAGTTACAATAGACCTTTTGCATAATTAGAATTTTTTTGCTATTCTATTCTAACTGCA
>CAZSHJ010000013.1:0-32034 GCA_964606745.1 uncultured Thermoplasmatales archaeon
CGGGTCTTACGCTTCGCTACAGACCATGCAGTATTCCCGGCCTAATTTCATAAATATTTAATTTTCTTCCTACTTTTCTTGGAAAGGTCGATACTAGGAAGTTATAATACTTAGCTCGAATAAACGATATACATTCGGAAATTATTATACAAACAAAACCATAAATAATATTCAATTTAAATAATAGAACAAAAAACGGCAAAATCCTAAGAATAATTATTTCCGATATATGAATTATAGGTAATCTTTTAATTGATAGAATTATAATAAAATTAATAATAAAAAGTATCGGCATATAAACGATTATATAAATCCAATGAAACTCTGGGTATGTGTTCTGAAGTAACAAAAGCATAACAATGAGCAACTCCGCCATAAAAGACAAGAGAGATTGTTTTACAGAAGGTTTAAATTGAAGCATACAAACACCATTTGATCTATATCTTTTTTTTCCATCCAAACGCTTTTTAGTTACTGTGCATTCATAACGAGCACACAGCCATGATGAAATGTGGATAATTTTAGGTAACTCAGTATATCCGAACTAGAATTCGTATACACCTCCAGTTTGGAACGATATCCGAATTTATTTTCGCATATATTTCTATTTGGATGAATATTTTTCATACTTTTCTATCGCCTCTTTCATTTCCATATCTGATTTATCCTATAAACCATTTCCGATAACGTATATTTTGCGAATTTTTTATTCGTATAACTTCTCCCTTTAGAATTATGAAATCTTTTAATTTTAATTTGTATGTTATGTACATGGGTTCGGATATTAAAGACCTTGCGCCATCTGAAAGACGTAGATTGGAACAAGGATAACGGCATTTTGAAAAGAGTTAATGTGATACCTTTTTGATTTTAAACTCTCCATAACCAATGGGCGTAAATTCTAAATAATCGTCTTGGGTGTAAGTTTATGAGTCATGAAATAGCAAATGCAGTTAAGCGTGCTGTTAGAAGATATTGTAGAACCAAGGATTTTGAGGATTTAAAGATAGAAATTTTGGATATTGTTGAAAAATATAGGCATAAGAGAGGTTCAATTTATCAAAATGTGGGCATGGCAGTAGTTAACCATTTGAGAAAAATTTGCAATTTGACAAACACAGAAATAGAGGAAATTGTCAAAAAAATAAATCCTGAAATATGGAATGCTTATAAAAAATGGAGAGACAGATGGTTAGGAGTATATGACATAAGGATTTAAGGGTGATGTGAATCCCCACCTCCTTTGGTATTAAAATCATAAAACTTTCTTTATCTTAAACTCGCCATATCCAATAGGCGTAAACTCTAAATAATCGCCTTCTTTTATATCGTGGAGTTGAGCAATTTGAGAGGGAATCGTTACAGCAAGGCTTTCTCCAGCCATCCGGACTTTACGTTTAATTGTCATAATATAAATAACTATGAAAAGTTATATGAAACTTATTATACAATGATTTTTACGAGGCGAGTAGATGGTTTTAATATGTGGCGATTACCGTGCAAGGTGTGTTTATGAAGGTTAAATGCAGGCTCCTTCTGGAATATGAAAGCAGCGATGAAGCGGAACAAATAGAAAAATCGCTGAAGCCCGATAACGAATCATTTATCACCACCCATACGACAGAAAACATTGTGGAAGTCGAGACGGAAGGCAATTCGATACCATCTCTTTTGCATACAATGAATGACTTTCTCTCCTGTCTCTCGGTGGCTGAGAGAACAATAGAAGTGCTTAAATAAACTGGGAAGTATGCATCCTCGATGAAATTTGACTTGAAGTGCAAATTTGTGCTCAGCAAGGAGATGGACGGAATGGGCGAATTTCTGAAAAATTTTGTGGAGGAGGCAAATGACAGCATCCTGAGGAGAGGGGCGGCTGGTAAGGGGGCAGAAATCATTGAATGGAATGCAGAAGGTGATGCCATAACAATGAGGATACTGTCGGAGGGGAACATAAGAAGTCATGAAGGTGCCGTCAGAATAAAGAAAGCCCTGAGCGACAGGCTGGGGAAAGAATATAAAGTAGGGATAAGAGAGATAATTATCATAGATTATGTAATAAATATTGAAGTCGAGCAGAAACCTCAGGGGAAATTCAGTATACCATTTGCCGAACTTAATATTGGCAAGGATGAAGTGGAGATGAAAATAAAGGACAGAGGGGAGGAATTCATGAGGGAAAATTACATCGACAGGATGATAAACCTCGTGAAAGAAAAAATAAAATCGCAGTATTATGATGGGAAGAAAGAATACTGGGAACTTATATGGAAATCAGGTGAAAAAAATCCTGTATGGAACAACGACCCGTCGGAGGAAATGCAGAAGGCGGGATGGATAGTTCCCGGCTCCACAAAGGGAAAGTGGTTCTACCGCCCGCCCGCCGCCGCCATAATGAGGGCCATGGAAAGAATTGCCATCGAGGAAGTCGTATTGCCTCTCGGATTCGGCGAGGTTATTGAACCGATGCACGTTTCTCTGGAAACATGGCTCAGGACAGGTCACCTTGAGGGTATGCCCGGGGAAATTTACTACATATGCGAGCCGACCACAAGGGACGAGAAGCAGTGGGAACATTTCGTCGACCTGGTGAAAATAACCAAAGAAGTGCCCGAGGATGAATTGAAAAAAAATCTGAAGATACCTAAGGCAGGAGTATGTTATGCCCAGTGCCCAAACATCTATTCTTCATTTTTAGGGAAGACGGTATCCGACAGTTCGTTGCCCATCCTTCTCTTTGAGAGAACGGTTCCTTCTGACAGATATGAATCGGGAGGCAGACATGGAATCGAGAGAGTGGATGAGTTTCACAGAATCGAGATTGTTTACATCGGCACAAAGGAGCAGCTTCTTGAGCTAAGGGAGAGATTGATTGAAAGATACAAACATGTGTTCAAGAATATACTTGACATGGAGTGGAGAATGGCAAGGGTAACACCCTTTTACATGCAGCAGGCGGGAGTGGCGGGGCAGGAGGAGGAGTTGTCAAAGGGCACCATAGATTTTGAAGCATGGCTGCCATATAGAGGCGATAGAGACAAGGAATGGCTGGAGTACCAGAATATATCGATAGTCGGAGAGAAATATACAAGGGCATTCAACATAAAGGGCCAGAAAGCCAATCTGTGGTCGGGCTGTAGCGGCGTGGGGCTGGAGAGATGGATGATTGCCTTTCTCTCGCAAAAGGGTATGGACCCTGAAAAGTGGCCATCCGAATTCAAAAAATACCTGCCGGAATTGCCGGGCATGCCGGAGTTTTTATGAAAGGATTATATACAAGAAATCATTTATCCTTAAAACAAGAGATATGATAAAAACATGATATGGATAGTAGTTAGTATAATAATTATAATTTTTCTAATAGGCATTTCTGCTTTTTTTTCTGGCTCTGAGATGGCCTTCGTTTCTGTAAGCAGAGCGACAATAAGGGAGATAACCAAAAAAGGCGATGCAAGAGCAAAGATTCTTGATAAACTGCTCAAAAATCCTGAAAATGTCGTGAGTTCGATAGTCGTGGGAAATAACCTTGTAAACATTCTTGCCGCCGTAATAGCAGGGTCAATCGCCACAAAAATTTTTGGAAATATAGGGATAGGGATAGCAACTGCAGTAATGACATTGCTAGTTGTCATATTCGGCGAGGTTACACCTAAGGCATTTAGTATAAATAACGACGAAATGATGTTAAAGATTGCAAAACCCCTGTACGCCATCACCAAAATATTTTATCCTGTCGCAGTTCTTTTGACCGCCATTTCAAACGGCATCATAAAAATTGCGGGGGGAAAAGAAAAGAATGATACGGCCGTTACGGAAGGAGAAATACGAGCCATGCTTGAACTGGGAGAAGAAGACGGAACGATAAAGATGGACGAGAAAGAGATGGTCAATGAAATTCTGGATTTCGATGATACGAAAGTCTGGGAAGTGAAGGTTCCTCCCGAAGATATAATATTCCTGAATGAAAATGATAGCATAGAAACGCTCATAAAAAAATCTGTAGAAACAGGATATTCCAGATTTCCCGTCTACCGTGAGAACACCGATGACATAGTGGGCATGGTGCACGTCAAGGATGCCCTTGCCATCAAAGAAAAAAGCGTGCCGATAGAGGAGATACTTAGAGGCATACTCAAGATAAGAGCGGGAATGAAGGCAGATGATGTATTGCGGGAGATGCAACAGAGAAAGACGCATCTTGCAATATTACAGGGAGATGATGGCAGCACACGGGGACTGGTTACCCTCGAGGACCTGATAGAAGAAGTTTTCGGGGAAATATCGGATGAACACGATAAAGTGAAGATATGAGAATAGCATCCCTAATTTCTGGAGGAAAAGACTCCCTGTACGCAACGTATATCGCTATCCAGTACGGCTGGGAGGTAACATATGCTGTAACCATCAAACCGAAAAAACTTTCCTGGATGTATCATACTGAGAATATACGTCTCGTTGATTCGATTGCAGAGAGCATAAAGTTGCCCCTGATTAAAAGAGATAGCCGTGCAGATAAAGAGGATGAACTGGATGATTTGAAGTCAGCTCTTCAGGGCATTGATATCGACGGAGTTGTCAGCGGCGCGATAGCAAGCGAATATCAGAGAACAAGGATAGAAAAAGTATGCCATGAACTCGGAATGAAATCATTCATCCCATTGTGGCACAAGAATGAGGAAATGCTGCTAGACGAGATGATAGGAACAGGTTTTGAAATTGTAATTGTGGCAGTGGCAGCGGAGGGACTGGGAAAAAAATGGCTCGGAAGGATAATAGACAAGGGTTGCCTTGAAGAGCTGAAAAAAATTCGTAACAGATACGGCATAAATATTTCGGGGGAAGGCGGAGAATATGAAACTTTCGTTCTTGACTGCCCGCTCTACCGCAAAAAACTGTCTATCGTAGAGGCAGAGGAGGAATGGGATGGCAGAAGGGGAACACTTAACATAAAAAGGATTGAAATGGAAAACAAAAATATTACATGGTAGAGTACATACCTACAGATAAGGAAAGGAACTGAGATTTTATAAGAAGATAATAAAGAATCCTCTATAATAGCAAGATGTTCTCCTTCGAGAGCCAAGCACGTAAGGGAAATGAAAGATTGGTTATGGAGGATGAATTGGCAGAAAGAATAATGAATAGGGCAAATTCGATAGAATAAAAAAAGAAAGAAAAAGAGGCAGCTACTTGCTTGCCATTCCCTAGTAATTATTAAGTTACGGTTGCAGGGTGCCAAAGAATATCTGCCAGGCCAGGGCTGACTTGGCAACGAGGCTCAGTACAATGTACATGCGCTCGCCGTATAGGTAATCCTTCCACTTCCCGACCTTTTTGTACTGCAGGGCCATATTGATGGCGAACAGGTTGAAGAAGACAGCAATGGAGAAGTAGATTCCTATGACAAAGCTGGGCATCTCTCCGTTGGATGACGCAAAGGCCCCAAAGAAGGCAATGCCGATGACGATCCAGGGGGCAATCCCGGCGATACAGCCGATGATGTAGGATATCCAGTTGGTACGGTCGGTGGTTTGATTGTGCACCTCCATCAGCAGGCCGCACAGGTTCATCACCCCGGTGAGAACAAAGAGAGCCACCAGAACCCCGATGTCGTAAATCCCCGTGAGCATAGCAATGATGACGATCATGAGCGAGGCGCTTATCGAGTATTCGTACCACCGTGCAGGATTCATATGCTTTTTCAGCTTGCTTATATACCATTCATACCCCACGGTGGCCAGGGTGAAGTGGGCAATGGCCGAGATGAGCAAGAACAGAGCCACCAGCGGGGCCAGTGGGATTTCACCCCAGGTTTTCGTGACCGGGGACAGGGTCTCTGTCACCTCGTTGAACTGCAGATGAACCGCGGTTATGGGCCAGGTTCTATCAAAATCGCTCAATGCGAACATCAATCCAGACTGTATAAGATGGAAAACACCCATAACACCATTGAACCACCGGAGTTTTCTAAAGGTAGTTTCATCTGTTAATTCCATTTTATTTCCTCCTTAATTTATAATAAAATATCTGCTTAATAAACTTTTCCATTTTAGGGATGTAACATTTCTAGCTCTATATATAACCCCCCAGCAATGATGCGGGTGCCGGGATTTGAACCCGAGTAATAGCCTCTTTGCATCCCCTTTCTTTACGATGAAATGCTTTCTTTTTAAAGAAAGGGTTCATGGCAAGGCTATGTGATACCAGACTACACTACACCCGCTTAAATCGTGTAATACACTTTTTATCCAAATACTTTGCGGCTTTATAAAAACTTATTATACTCCAGCCAGTAAGCCAGAGCACACAGCAAACTTTTTATACCAAAGTGTATATCCCCCATCTCCGGGAATGGGGTAAAAAATGAAAATTCTCCTTTTCGTTTTTTTTGCCTCCCAGCTTTCCCATTCCCAAACTTTTCAGTATTACAGCCATATTTGTTAAACCGGTGGCAGGGTCACTGCAAAAGGAAAATATTATTAAGAAAAGTGCCATACCTATTCTAAAGCCCCGGTAGTGTAGCGGTCATCATGCGAGCCTGTCGAGAGCCCCTTTGGAAAAAATATTTCATCTCCAAAAGGGATTACGGAAAGCTCGCGACCCGAGTTCAAATCTCGGCCGGGGCGTTTACTGTTTTATCATTTATTTTCATAATGAGAAAACGTATTCCGCCACCATACTTTCACAGGATTTAGAAACCCGAAACATACTTATATAAAATTTGGATATTTCCTCACTTATTAGGTGAAATTCATGAAAGGTAAAAGGAATATACTGGTGATTCTGGGACTGATATTTTTTATAATTGCCCCCTCGTTTTCGTTTGTTTTGGCTCCGTCCATGAAGAAAATTCCAGATAACTTGCACGAGACAGTGTACTACGAGGGAAGATTCGGAATGTTCAATAGCACAACCCTGAAAATGGACTACAAGAACATAGAAATAAAGAGGGAAATAAACGCCATGAAAAAGGAAGGGGACATACTTTTGATAAGGGAAGACATATCTGTAAAAGATAAGAGGACGGGGGAAGGCATACCTGACCTGAAGATGACCAAGATATATGGTATCGACCCATATACCTCAAAGAATGTTCCGGGATATGGGGATACAGAGAGAATTGGCCAGTGGATATTCCCGCTTGGAGTGAAGAAGGAAAAGGAATATCTTGTTTGGAATACAGACATGGATGACGTATACAAGCAGGGATATGTTGATACCGATGATGCAACTGGCATAGCTTATTATATCGGTGAGAAAAAGATAGCGGGTGTAAAGACATATGGATACGCCGGTCACCAGGATGAAGTATATATTGGTCCAGGACCGGAAGGAACACCCCCTGAAGCTAAACTTTACTACAGCGGTGATCAAACCGCATGGGCAGATACAAAAACGGGTACGATAATTGACTATGACAAGCATGTTATTCAACATCTCGAGTTTCCGGATCTTCACAAACTTCCGTCAGATCTGAATACCACTGCGGAACTGGCAGGCAGTATATCGATTTTCAACATATCAAAGGTCGGAGAAAGCGATTGGTATGACAGATACAATGCAGTTATAACAAATCACATATGGGTGGAAGATACATCAATGGACAGTATGTACCTGGTAGGGAACGAAGTGATTGCCGAGGATGAAACAGGGCGTATGCTTCCAGATGAATTGCAGGGAGAAGGTATCGATGGTGTCAATCCGTACACGATGGAATACGACCATATGTTCAGTGACAAACAGGGACTTCTCACTTTCCCCATCGGTGTTGAAAAAAGAGATTATGTACTATGGGATTCTGATACCAAAAAAACATCAACAGCATATTTTGAAGGCGAGGAGAATATAGCGGGGCTGAATACTTACAAGTATGTCACAAGAACCAACAACTGTCCAATTGGCATACAGGATATAGATGGGATGAGTGACCGCCATGCAAACCTCATCTACACGGGCAACACAACATACTGGGTTGAACCTTCTACAGGTTCTATTGTCAATGCAAGGAAGGAAGGGACGGCCAATGTCCAGTTCCCAGACCTCCATACAATTCCCGAAAACACAAATGCAAAAGTTGATATGGAGGGAGAATTATGGATCATTTCCCAGGGAAGTAAGGATATAGACATGGTCAGAAATGTCAAGGTCACGGACACCTGCTACGATGAAGAAGGAAAAAAGGTCATCATATTTGAGGATAATACGACCGTATACGATTCAAGCACTGGTGAAAAAGTACCGGAAGGTTGTAGCCTTTCAATTCACGGAGTATATGCAGATACTGGTAGGGAGGCACAAAATTATGGAGATATGGCAAGGGAAGGATTGTATACATTTCCTCCGGGCCCCGAGAAGAGAGATTATTCCATGTGGAATTCGGAGATAGGGGTACCATCGCCGGTCGATTTTGTGAGGGAGGAAGGCCATGTGGGCATGCACACGTACCTGTACGAAACCAGGGAAACGAGAAAAGTGTTTGACCCGACGCCGAGCATAAACCAGAACGTCATATACACCACCACAACAAAGTACTGGGTCGAGCCGAATAGTGGGTCAATAATTGATATGGAAAAGCAATCAGAGAAGAAAGTGGATATTCTCAACTATTTATTCGGGATAAGCAGCCCCATATGGGTAAAGGCATATACACTGACTCTTTCATTTACCGATGACATGGTCAAGGAACTTATAAAGGAAGGAAAACAATCTTCCGAATTGATACAGCTGTCCGGAAAAACAGTTCCCGCCACACAGGTAGATATATCCTCTACAAATCTGCTGGATAACGTAAAAGCTGCAGAGCAACAGAAAAAACAGGTTGAACAGCTGTCCGGAAACAGGGTAAAGGCAGGGGATTTACATTACTGGATGACAGAGAGTTCAGTGGGGGAGATGGCAGATAAAGCAAAAACTTCCGGCTTCCTGCTCACGCTCATGGAGGCGATAATACCTATTTTGCTTATAGTGTTCGGTGTGGCCCTCATAGCTCTGTGGGCGGTGAACAAACCCAAATAGGGGCGTCACCTAAAATTCGGCCTCTTGCTTAACATCATATCGAGGGAAAGCGGATAATACGGATATTTCTCCATTTCGATGGAAATCATGCTGTTCAAATCATTTAGTGATAACTCTTCCTTGCATGAAAAACGACATCTTGGCCTGAATATACCCTCCCTTTCTTTTTCCCCGTAAACGATTATTATCGGCACCCATCCCTTCTCCGCTTCCCTTATCTTCTTGGAAACGCTTTCGTCCCTGTCATCGATATCAACCCTGCCCTCTATTTTTCCTGCCAGCGAAACACATTCCCCCAGAAATTCATCCTTCACGGGTATTAAGCGAATCTGCGTCGGTGACAGCCAGAAGGGCAGCATACCCTTTTCCCCCTTTTCCATTATTTTCGCCTGATTTTCGAGGATGGCACACACGCATCTGTCTATACCCCCGGATATCGAGGCATGGAGGAGGAGGGGATATCTCTTTTCTCCATTTTCATCGGTATATGTAATATTGAATGATTCAGGATTCTCCACGTCTATTTGTACAGTAGAGAGGGCAAATGATTTTCCCACAGAATCGTTCATATTGAATTCGAATTTTGTTATGAAATAGAAGTACCGCTCATCCCACATCTCCACGAGTATGGGCTTCCCAACCGTCTTTGCTATTTCGGCGGCAAATTCCCTGTTTTCCTCAAAAAATGATTTGATAAATCTAAGTGCCACATTTCCCTCGAGACCAATAAGCTTTGTCCATTCCATTGACAGCAGGAATTGCTTCTTGAATTCCTCCAGTGCCTGTCCCTGATCTTTACATAATGTATGCATGTCGGGCATCGTGAAAGCACGCAGCCGTTTTATTCCAGAAAGCTCACCATGCTGTTCTCTCCTGAAAGACTTTGCCAGTTCGAAAATACGGAGAGGTAAATTTTTATAAGATATTACCATGTCGCTTGCCATGAGGTATTGACCAAAGCATGCTGCAAACCTCATGAATAGTTCCCTGCCCTTATCCCCTTTCACCCTGTACTGCCTTGCGGGAAACTTTTTCAAGTATTTGCTAAGTGCGGGATGCCGGGTATCGTACATCAGCGGGGTTTCCACCTCCATTGCACCTGCCGATAAACACATCTCCTCGACCTTTTCTTCCAGTAGTTTTTTTACGAGTTTTCCCTTCGGATACCATCTCATATTCCCGGGATCGGAACCCGGTTCGTAGTCCACGAGGTCAAGTTCCTTCATCAGCTTTATATGGGCCGGCTCACGTTCGGATTGCCTGCTACCGAATGCCTCATACCTGTAAAATTTTTCCAGTTCATCATGGCCGCTGAAATCAAATTTCTCAGCCTCAACCAATTCACCGTCGGGCGTTAGTATGAACCAAGATGATATGATTTCCTTCTTCTTCTCCTCTTTTCTGACAGCCGTTATTTCCCTTGAAAGTTCTGATAGGGGATGACCCTTGCAACTGAGTTTAAACGCCTTGTACCATCCGAAAGGTGCATTTTTCACGGTAAATTTTTCGTCCAATTCCTCTTTCAATTTTACGAGTGTTTCCTTTGCAGCATCGGGGCCCGAAAGAGTAGATGAGAGATGTGCATACGGATAAAGCATTATCTTGACTGCATTCACCTTCTCTGCCACCTGCTCTATCTCCTCTACTGCATTTTTTACGGTTTCATCTATTGCACCTTCATCATCTTTCTCAACGGCAATAAAAACTGCCAGGGCCTCATCAAGTCGGTCCCTCCTGGTTTCTATTTCATCGGCCTTATCTATTGCCTTTTCCTTCGCCTCGTATTCTATGTAATCTGTATGAAGTAAGAGAAGCTTCATGAAAGGGTAAAGCAGGGATAGATATAAAATTGTTTCATTTTAGGGTGAAATAGATACGCCCTGTCATTCTCACATTCCTTGCCACGGTTGTCAGGTAGCTGTTTCTTATGAAATCCAAGCGAGAAAACCCAGACCTTTAGGTCTGGGATGAATCGCCTGGAAAATTATAAAACGCCGATAGGCGTTTTCTTCCCCTTGAGGGGAAAGCCACGCAATTTATTGCGTGGAAGGGGTGACTCCTGCAGTCGAGAACAGATGAATGGTCCCTTTCTCAAAATATTTCGGGTCGTCTGAAAGACAAAAGAAACGAACTTTTCGATAAGATTACTGTAATTTCCTTTTATGGCTTTGCAGATTTTTTGTCCAAATTCATAAAGCATCATCTTATTCCACTCCAAGAGATAAAATGTTGCTCATTATAAAAAATGTCGAATTTTTTCAGGAAAATTTCTATTCGTAGAGACTTTTGAAAGAAATTACCGAAAACAGGAATAACTAAAAAGGAAATGGAATATACGATTACAGATAAAAGTGAAGACAGCTGTCGAGCCTAAGAAGAAAAAGGAAAGTTATTATGCAAGAAGAAAAGAAGTTTATGACAACTTGTGTGAGTTCGGCATTAGCATGGGACTGGCTAAAAGAACTACCTATCGTTATCCTATTAAGCTTTTAGAAAAACTTGTCAAGGAAACAAAAAAACGTCAGCCCGATAGTCCATCCAACTATTTTCTCAACGGCCTTAAAAGGTCTAGAACAAAGTATGGAGCCATCCGAAAATATGACCGAAAAGGGAAGCAAAGACCGAAGTTAAATTTATGAGAAATTATCGCCGCAAAATTATTTTATCCTGTCAATTCCGAAATCCTTGTGCCCTTCTAATTTTTTTGCCATATCAGAAGATACGCATTTCTTGCACACACCAAGCATTATCCAGTAACATGATGGGCACACCATCCTGCCGCATTTCAGACATCGATATTTCGCATCCCTTGCCCCGCATATCTCGCATCTTCCCGTTATCTCTTTTGCCCTTTTATCCCCTGCCCCCTCATCCGGCTCCGCCGTCTCAATGTCCTTATGCTCTTCAATCCATTTTCTTAATTCCTCATTGATTGACTCATTCTCCCCAGTATTCATTTTATCACCATGGAACCTCCTTTAAGCCGGCAAGATAGCCGATTAGATTAGTGGCGTAATGTATGAAAGGCGTGAATACAAGTAGGAAAGCGATGTGCCAGACAGAAAAGGATGATAGAAACCAGTTTCCATCCGCCATGCCTGTCCATCCGAGTATTGCACCTGCCATAAAAGATAACAGGAATGCGCCCAGCAAAAAATCAATCTGGTCGGCAACAAGCCACTTATCGCCACTCTTCTTACCGATACGACGCTTGAAAAAACTCTTAAGCAGATCCCCGAAAAGGGCACCGAATGAGATGGAAAAAAGGATGATTATGGAAAAAATGCCTTTTCCGAAAGTTTCCGGAATAACAGCATTCGTAACAAGTCCGCCGACTATTCCGATGAATATGCCACCGAAAAAGCCCCTCCATGTTTTCCCGTCGCCGAATATTCTCTCCCTCTTCCACTCTCTGCCGAAGTCGATGGGCATGCCGCCTCCGACAACGACTGCAGATGAATTTGCAAGATATGCCGGCAAAATGAACCATATCGCCTCGACCGGTATCATCCAGTCCATGAACATATATCTACCCACGCTACATATTCTTTACTACAATACTTCCCGCCACGATATCCCCCAGTCTCTGTTTTTTTGGAGATAAGGCGATGAAAATGATACTTATGAAGTAAAATCCGAGGAGCATATCAAAAAACCTTATGATATTTCTTGTGAACGAAGAAATAAAGTCCAATTTTTCCATGCTGTCTGCCCTCACGCTGATGTGCATAAAAGCCTTTCCCACTGTCGAGCCGTAGAAATATTCCAGCAGGGTGAAGTACAAAAATTGCAGGGAAAACAGAAAAATGAGGAACATAAAAAAGAAATTCAGATTAGATAAAACGGCAAACAAAACGGAAAAGGGAATAAGAATTGCAAAATCCAGCATGAACGCTGCGGCCCTCCTTATGCCAGAAGCGTAAAAACGCATTTCTTTCTTTTCGAGAGTATCGATTATAAGTCCGGCCGTAACAATAGATTTTTTAGCATTCTCGGATGAGAAAATCTTTATTCTTTTCATAACCAGGTAGTCCCTGTAAGCATCGCTTCCGATGAGAACGGGCAGGACATTATCGCTGTCAATACAGAATTTTTTTGCAACCTCCGATATTTTTAATCCGACAGCCTTTACGGCATAACCTACTGCTTTCTCATAATCATCCAAAAGCGAGGCAGCCCTCAACAACATCGCAGGCTCATTCAACGGAATTGATGCCCTCTTTATATCCTTGCTCATAAAAGGGAGTATGAGACATATGGAGAGTAAGCCGGTAATATATACCATATCGTAAAGCCCGGCGCCGCCGACGGAGCCCATGAAAGGCTTGCTGAAAATTTCAGGGAAGTGAAAAAAATCCGCACCGATTAGTACGCCCAGTGTTGATATGGCATAACCATAACCCGGTGTCCTCTCGGAGTGACCGGAGAAAATCAGGAACGATATAAGGACAGAAAGAACAGACGGTATGAGATAAAACGGGAAGGATGCAACAACTCCCATATCCGTAACGCGGGTTATCATAAAGGTTGCAACAGCGACAATAGCTGTGCCAGCAACGGTTTTCATGATGGGGATGTTCTTCTTCCCGACGAGATATAAGGAAAGTACAATCGGAACAACGGCCCCGCCCAAGTTGAAAGCAAGGAAATAATTTTTGTATATGAAAACGGGCATATCGAACATCATTGCTGCAAAGGGGCCTATGGAAATCAATCCAATCTCTCTATGCGAAAAACCTATTTTCAAAAACATTCCTCTGTGCCTGGTGTATGCTATTACCAGACCAGAAAGCAAAACCAAAGGCAAGAATATCAGAAATATCACTTCCAGCAACTCTAACAGCACGTTTCATGATTAGGTGCAAATACAAAAATGTTTGGAAAAATTCTTAGAGCCCCTTTCTTGCAAGAAAGGTGTTTCTGCGGAATAATTAGTAAACTATTTAATTCATTATTGCCAGAGAAGGAAAAAGCAATACCTAAAAGGGTCTTTTTCTCTTGTGGCTGAAATGCTCCAGTATTTTTTTATTTATCTTTCATGCTGATGAAGTGAGGAAAAACACCTTAACCTTTCTTTAAAAAAGTCCCAATTGCCTTTACAGTTATACAATCGAGTGATAGTAATAGGTAATTGACCGGACTTGAAAAAGTTTTTTCATATTTGTTTGTAACGAGGTTTATTAATCGCATAACAAATCATATGGGTAGATCATTGGTAGATTTAGTAAAATCTTGTTATTTGAATTAGTTGGAAGGCCTACTCTATTGGAGGTAGATTATCAGCGGGAATGTTCGCTGCCCAAGCAACTGATCTTCTGATTATCCACGAATTATAGGTATGCCCCAGAGATGTTCCGAAATAATTGAAAACATAGGTCTCGAAGGGGAATATAAAGTTGGGCATACCTCTGCCAAGATATTCTTGTATAGTCCCATTTACGACGACATCATCTTCAGGATGTGGGCCGTAAAGAACCACGCGGCCATCACCATTATAGGTAGTGGCAATGCCTGCATAGGTACCATAAAGATTGGTGGTCACAGTTTTCAGCATCTTCCATCCAACAGGTGTAGGTAGCCAGTAATGGATGGGTTTGGTGATCATCGGTTCCTCATTGTAGACTAAGAGCGGAATGATAGACCCGAGTTACGGATTGTCTTGATTGGCCGGGTACATTCCAGGCCCCCCTGCATAGGTAATATATCGATAGTTGCCGGAATACTCTTTGAATATGATATTACCAAGGCTTTTTTCCACACTCGTGTTGACACTTATATAAGATGGTGTCACATCCGGGCCAAAGTCAAAGTCATAATTACCAAACCCGATTTTTATGAGATATTGCCACTCACTGAGGAAATTATCGTTTATGTATATGTTAGCAAGTCCGAGCACTCCCCTATTCACCCGTCTATGAAACCAGTTCTGCGGATATTCAAAGCCAAGGCTTGCCGCATTCGCACCGCCGCAAATACCTAGGTACCCACCACCGTTTTCCACAAATTGTTGTACGTTACGTTTCCACGTTGCATTTAAGCCATCAACTAAATACGAATCAGCGCTTGCCCCAATAATAAAAACATCAAAATTTTCATTAGTAAGCGTGAGATTAGCTACGCCAGATACCGCATCAGTACCTATGGTAATCACCTGGAATTGATAGGTGGCATTATTGACAGCCCAACTATACTCCAAAATATCCTCGATATAGTGGTTGTTGCGTCCCCAAGTGTCATATAACGCCACAGGTATCACAATATTATCTTGGTTACCCGCCATAGTACTCGCGAGGTGAGAGAAATACATCGTGTGTGCTGGCGTAAGCAAAAATGAAAAAATAACGGCAATTGCACCTATTTGCAAAAGAATCCCCTTCTTCATAGTATTACTTACCCTAATGTTAATACCTTATAATATATAAGAATAATTCATATTGAAAAGGAGAGCGGATTTTGAACGTTTATTTACCGGTAAAAGAAATTCGAAAATAAAAAATTTCCATACTCCTTAAATCGATGGCCTGTAACATGGAGAGAGAACACAGGAGGATTTCTTACAAATGTTTTTTAAATTAACGCCACTCATGCTCAAATGCACCGTAGTCTATCCGCCCCCAGTCATCAATATCTGGATTCATACGTGACCCATCAGAATAGTCAACAAGTGTGTATACCCACCCGTAGTTCATACAGCTTTTGTAGGGCCTGTTGAGCCAATACCCGACTTGCCAAGGATACTGGCTGAGTTTATTATGCCCTGGAATTGGATAAAAGTCAAATGTATGACCCAATTCATGCATATAGCCACTTGCATAGATTATATCTCTATCAAGAAAAGTATATCGTGTTAAATCCTCCATACCAAGACTTGCTAACTGAAAAGCATTGGGACGAAACATCCAACCCGGTGCACCATTGACATTATACGTCACTATGCCATAATGGAATACACCTCGCCGCCAGTTGTCCTCATCTCCATGTAGAAAATAGTCATAATACACGGTTTCAAGCTCACTTGAAGTTGACAAATCATCAAATGGAATCTTTTCATGCCCGCCCATATCACCATAATCAAGATGAAACACGATATTTTGTCTATTAAACGCGGTGTTCAGCAGTTCTTCTGAATGCTCTGGGAAATATACTTTTTCACCATTCGGTCCATCTTCCATCATATCAAGCTCGACAAAAACATCTTTTCTAAATGGGTCGGACAGCCATTGCGAAGTCAGATATTCCTCATAGTTATTGATGCTATCTCCATCGGGATCGAGCTGGTGATGGTCATCATACACGAAGGGACTGTACCCCCACCGGTATTCCCATGCTAACGGAACTCCATCATCGTCCATGTCATTTTCCTCTTTTTCTGAAGGATTTGTATAGTAATAGTATGTCTCAGTCCAATAGGGGATTCCATCGCCATCATAATCATTCTGATACATATCGAACCACAGTTCACAGTCATTGTCCAATTCATATATGGTACCGTCATCGGTTCCACAAAGCCTGCCATATCCACTTACATCCCCCAGGCTGTCGTCACCGGTCCATTGACCCGTTTTCACATTATACACTAGTTCAACATCATACTCCCCAGAATCTCCACTGATATCACAGGCCGTATTGGTACCATTCCGTACATCCCACAGCTGGATCTTGACGTTAACAAATTCTTGTTCATCAGGAACATCACAGGTCACAATCCAGGGTTCATACACATAGTTTGAGTCAGCCCATACATCACTCGTAAACTCCTCATCGTTTATGAAAAGTTTTACATAGAAATTTGGAGTTACATCGTCAACTGCCACCGGAGTAAAAAACGAATTTAATAAATTTCCCACTACCCCCAATATTCCTTGTGATAACTCAAATGAGGACAATAGATCTTCTTCCAGAAAACGAATGCCTAATATTTCCACAGTAACCGAAAGGTCAACCAACGGGTCGAGATCATCAAGAAGTGTAGTGCTCCCATAGAAAAAATCCCCTTGCGTTGCATACCACAAAGAGGTCCCATTAAAACTTAAGATAATCATGCTCAATAAAACTGTCAAAAGTATCAAAATTTTTTTCATAAACATTCATGGCGTTAATGTATAAAAAAGTTATTCCAAATACAACTATTCCGTTAAGTTATAAGGTGATGATAGCAGTGATACAAATGATTTTAGCACGATTTTAATATTAGAAGTATAGAAAGAGTATATTATGCTATAATCCCACTTTTACATGATAACATTTCCTATTTCATATTTCTCACAGAAAATACTAACAAAAGGTGTTTCATCCCCAAAGAACTTGTTTTCCAAAGCATTCTTTTTGGGCTGAAGCACTTTTTCTTTTGAAGAAAAAGGGCTCAAAGAGAGGATTCTTATAAAAAATTCTCAACAAAATATATTAAAGGCGTTATCATTTCCCAATCAATGAAGGGAAAAGCGCATTGCCCGCACTGCAAGGAAAGCGTGGTTGTCGAAGTACCGGATTATGTTACCGGGGAGCAGGTGGCAACATGCCCGAATTGCGGTATGAAATTCAAAGTAAATGTGGACGAGAAATACAGCTGGGAGGACGAGGCACCTATGATTCATCCCTCGATGCATTTAAGAACGAAATCCATTAAGCCGGTTATCGCAGGCATTCTCCTTGTAATGGTGTTTCTGAGCGGCATAATGGTAAGTGGTGTCCTTCTATTTTCGTTTGACAGCCTGAATAGCATAAACACACCGAGCGAATTTGTAGGGACTGTTGTAAATGGAAGAGGAGACGGTATTGAAGGGATAAATATATCAGTCACAGGGCATCCGGGACTTCATGCCGTAACTGACAGTAATGGTAAATTCATTATAAAGGATATCACAAGCGGAAAGCAGAAATTGTACCTTACGGGCGAGGGATATAACTCCCTCACGGCAGAAGTTTTCGTTTTACCGTGGAATATCACGTTTCCGTACGAAAAATTTAAAATGACGGCAGGGAATGGAGAAACCAAGCAAAAAAGTACGCTGATAAAGGTTCTTGAATTCGGGCCGATTCTGTCAGCCCTTATAATCTTATTTTCCACAGTAGCCCTTGTAGGGGGCATAATGGCAATCATGAGAAAGCATTATACCATAGTGTTCATCGGTGCCATTTTCGGGATAATTTCTGGTATTTTTACCATAATAGGCATCATCCTTGGCATTATAGCCCTCGTACTCCTGCTTCTCTCCAAAGAAGAATTTGAAGCAAAGCCAAAAGAAGTCAAATACTGAATACGAAGGCGGCGGTACAATCACGCCCAGTTAATTCTGGCCAAATTGATTATTTCCCAATCGTTCTGGTCATGGTCCTGATCATCCCCGTCGGAATAATCTATCAACTTGTAAACATACCTATAATTCATGCAGCTTTTGTAAGGCCCCCACTCCCAGTATTCCTTGTTCCAGGGATAACGAGATTTTTCATTATCTATGCCCCCGAAATTATTCAGGCCCAAGGTATGACCCAACTCATGCATCATCACACTCGCAAATGCTTTATGGTAACTGCTTCCCTGCAGGTAAAATGCCCATGCCCAGTTCCGAACATACTGTCCCCCGACGGTAAAGCTGTCGGTGGCAAAGGCACAGCCGCCGGCGGGCCGAGAAAAATCTATCTGACAGCAGATTATGGCATAGTGGAAAACTCCAAGTCTCCAGTTGTGGTTATTCCAGTGAAGGAAGTACTTACTTCGGGTATTATCCAATGCACCCCAGGACATGATTTCATCGTATGGCACCAGTTCTCCCCCCTCACCCATTCCGCCATCATCTATGTGAAGGGTGATATTGTGTCTGACGAATGCGTTGCACAACAGGTATTGTGACTCCTTAGAGAATGTATATGGTCTGCTCCATGGATTTTTTCCCTCCATCCCATCCACTTCCAAAAAGATGTCACGTGAGAAAGGGTCTGAAAGCCACTGGTATGTTTCATACTCCTCCAGATTTGATAAGCCATCATCATCTGGGTCATCCTCTGGTGCACTATACTCGGCAAACGGGTCAAATCCGTATTTGTCCTCCCATTCTATCGGTATGCCGTCTCCGTTAAAATCCGTCCCAGCATAATCTTCCGAGGGGTTAAGGTGATAGACATTCATCTTCTCCCAGTAAGTCAGATGGTCTTTACCGCCAGATTGATACACATCGAACCATATACTGCAGTCATTCTCGTTTTCATTTCCATCTTCAAATCCCGAGCAATGACCGTATCCGTTTCCATCCCCCAGGTAATCATCGCCGGTCCAATCCCCCCTCTTTATATCGTACAGAAGGTTTATGGTTCTCCCGCCTAAAAGCGAATCTTTTTCCTTCGATATGTCGCACGGCTTATCGACCAGAGATTTTTTTCCCCATAGCTGTATCTGAATGACTACATCTTCTTCGGGGGAGTATGGTATCTCTTCGGTGGCTATCGGCTCCCCAATCCATATGTCCTTGCCCTTGTAATACTGGGATGACGACATCGCATCCTCCCCGTTAATAGATACCCTAAAGTAAACAGCGGGCTCGCTTTCCTTTACCGTCATCGTCCTGACCCTCGTGATGTTAACAACAATCGTCACATTATCAGGTTCACCGGACAAATATACATTACAGCCGCCGGAGCCGTCAGACCAGATATTATATCCCATTTCCATAACTCCCGAGGAGATTGCCACTGGAGTTAAAAAACTCAGAATAATCAAAACAGATAACGCTTTTTTTTCCATGGTCAGCCGGAATAACTGGAGGAAACATAAATAGCTAACGGCTTTAGAAAATTTTATCTATTATGGGGCATATGTAAAAAACCATGTCCATGCTGTTGTTACCCCCAATTTGCGGTTTTATTACGCCAATTATCTGCCCACCGTATCCACTGCTACTCGTCATATTTGCATTGCTGACACAATGGTCATCAAGTATACTGCCGGCCTGTCAACAGCGAGGAGAGACGTCATGGATTTGAGGGAAACTAATCTCAATATAGAGGGACAACTTGACATGCAAAAGTCACTGCCGCCGATAAAATCCTTGAAATCTTTTCTTACCACCCTGACATTGTTGATAGAATAAAAAAGATGTTACCGATAAAATGAGCGAGAAACTAATAAAAATGGATATTTACCCGAACTATCATAGCGACGAACATTTTTCAGAGATAATACTGGTGGAGGAAAAAATGGCCCTCCCCGTTTATGTAACGAGATGGCAGGCCGAAAGCATAGTGGCAGGTCTGAAAGGTAAATCGCCCAGCAGACCCATGACCCATGATATATTTATAAAAATAATAAACTCAATGGGCGGCTCAATAAAAAAAGTCGTTATAGATGAACTGCATGCCGGCATCTTCATGGCAAAGCTATACATAGAATACTACAAAGCGAAAAAAGCCAAGGAGATAGTCATGGATGCACGCCCAAGCGACTGCATAGCCCTTGCTGTAAGGGAAGGATGCAATATTTATGTGTCCGAAGATGTGCTTATGGAAGCAGGAAAAAACAAAGAGGAACTTGGCATAACGGATTTTTAGATAATCAATTTCATGCAGCCAACTGAAAAATAAGCGGGAAGAGGGTTTCCTCCTTGCCCTCTATGCATGAAACGGCTTTACTCTTTATATTGATTTCTCTTTATTCAGCACTTAGGAATGACCATTTTTCACCATTTCCATAATGATATGCCGGTAGCTGTAAAGAGAAAGAAGGTTAGAGGTTGAACAATAACACTGTCATTTTCTCAGTAGTGGAATGTCCAAGGTTGTCGGTAGCAACAATCTCCAATGTACGGTATCCAATAGCGAAAGTATCCCAAGTCCACACAAATGGTGCCTCCTCAGCCGTATGCTGCAGGTCCCCATCGACGTAGAACTCTACTTTTTGTATGCCCGAGGTATCGGTTCCCTCATAGGTGGCATCGATGTCGCCTATGATGACGGTCTGCTCAAGGGGCAGGGGCATGATGGGTCTGCCGAATAGGTGGAGATATCTCTTCATGGGGATGATAGAGGTGGTTTCCGGAGGGCTATCATCAATGATTATCGTAACTGAATATAATACATGATTATGAACATTGTCTATGGCATTATATTCAAACACATATTCGCCTTCATGGTCGAAAGTAATCGAGCCCGTGTAGTTCTGCCACCCGCCGCCGTTTATCTGATAAAAGAGGTCCTGGAGCCCACTGGGCAAAATACCTGTATCATTTGCTGAAAGACAGATGGAATAGTCAGAGGAAATGCACAGTTTTCCTTCTTCATCAGTACATGGTACTACAGTGTCTCCTGCCAGTTCAAACCACATGTCTGCTGTTGGGGGATAATCATCAACGTGCAGAGTAACCGCATGCAGTCCCTCTATGTTACCAGCGTTATCCACGCTGTAGTAGTACAAGGTATGCATGCCAGCTGTGGGAATAGTGATGTTCCCCGAATAGGACATATAAGACCCATTGTCGAGCTTGTACATCGTCCTAGCAACACCGCTAATGTAGGCCCCGAAATCCTCCGCCATAAGGACAATGTTAGTGTCAGGGCAAATCCACTTATGGGAAATATCGGTATAGTATGGGCCATCAAACAGGGTACTGGTGGCTGGTGGTATATGGTCCTGGGATGATTTAGTATATACGGTAAGCCGTCTGCTCAGTGTATCGTATTCATAGTTGTTGTCGTAGACTGTGAGTCTCACCTGATAGGTGCCGGTGCGTGTGTACTGATGCATGGGATGTTGCTCGTAGCTGCTGTATCCATCGCCGAACGCCCAAGTCCAGTTCACAATAGCCCCATAGGTGTCGTGTGACAGGTCTTCGAAGTGGATAACCTGATTCTTTAATGGTTTGATTGGAGAAAAAGTAAAATCTGCGATAGGGGGAAAATCAACGGTGAATACGGCCTGATAAATATCATTTATGGGATCGGCATCTGGGTCTACAGGATAGTCATTGTAGTTGGTTTTAAGGCTAAAGGTAGCCCGATATTCACCTTCAACATCGTAGACCACATCGAAGAATGATTCCACCCATGCATCTGGGTCGAGATCGTATGGGCCTTTGTTTCCTGAATCTATTTCTTTCCATCCTGAGGGGTCGGAGCTATCAGCTGTTTCAAGGATAAAGCCAACACGGGAACTAATATTGTCCTCGCCCATATTTTTGAGGGTTACGCCAAGTGTGTCATTACTTTTATTTCTAAAGTCTCCATCAGTGATAGTGCACCCAATGATGCCGCCATCTAGACGTATCACGATGAAGCTGATATTCTCGGTGACAGTGTTGCCGAGCAAATCTGTTGCCTGTATTTCCAGAAAATGAGTTGCATGTTCGCTAAACATCAGAGACATAGTATATGGCATCCATGGCGTCCATGAGCCATTCAACCACGAGCGATATTCGAGAGATGCGACCCCTACGGACCAGCTTTGACTCTCAACCGCGATAAGGTTTATCTCGGTAAGTGATGTAACATAGTACTTATCTGGGCCTATTTTTTTGTATGGCCCAACTGGATCAATTATTACTGTGGGGGGTGTATTGTCGACATAGTGTATATCGGTATGCGGCGGTTCAGCATTTCCTTCTGTATCAACTGAAAAATATTCCAAATAATAGGTGCCATCTCCTTGCAAAGTAAACGTGCCATTGTACTTCATTAGTGGTGCCCATGTTCCCCAGCGATAAAGGCGATAAAACGTTTCATCAACGGCCGTATCTGAATCGACAGCACTGAACTGAAACTCCGTGGAGGAGGTCACGTAGGAATCTGCAGGGCCGTATCTCGGATCTCCAGCAATTTTTGAGGTAGTTGGCGGTGTTAAATCAAAAGCAGGAGTGATATTATGCTCTACCATGTTACTGTCATTATTCCCCCAGAAATCTATGGCTCGCACCACAAAATAATAGGGGTGGTTACCCGTAAGATGTTCAATAACATAGTAGGTATCTGTTGTGGATCCTAGAGGGGCACTAAAATTATAATCAAGGGAAACGTTCGCCATGTAAATATTATAAGTAATTGGGTGCGATACATCTGCCGCAGGATTCCAGGACAGCAAGACTGTGTGAGCTACATTTGTAATGCGGCATGCCATTTCCAGTCCTGTGAAATTAGGAGCAGTGATATCATAGGGTGTGGTACTACGCTCTACCATGTTATCATCCATGTTGCCATAAGAATCCATGGCTTTCACTACAAAGTAATAGGTTGTACCTGCTGTGAGTCCCGTGACCACGTACGATGTATCATTCGTAATGCCACACGGTTTCGAGAAATTATATATACCGCTTTCATCGCTCAGGTAGACATAGTAATAGATGAAGGATGACGTATCTGTTGCTTCATTCCATGAAAGCATGGCACTGTTTTCCCCTGGGAGGACAGTGTGCAAGCCAGCAAAAATGGGGGAAGTAGTATCATCGACATGAATGACCTGCGTAAGCGGTGTGGTTATGCCGGTGTCGGGGTCGGTAGCATTGCATATAACAGTATAGAGGCCGTGACAGGCATATTGGTGAGTGGTTACATTGCCACATGCGATGGCACCATCTCCGAAATCCCAGAAATAGTTGAGATGCGGGGGTGTAGCTGTAAACTGCACCATATCCTCAGTGGTGACTGAGGCATTATCCTCCTTGCCCAATATTGTGTAGGTAAATGAGGCATAGGGCGGCAGTTCCTGCACCACAACATCGTGGACGCTTCCTAGCATTACATAGGGGGAAAACCAGATGCTGTTCACCTCACTCATAGAGATGTCGCGGTTGAACAGCCATATTTCGTCAATGCTTCCGTTAAATCCCCCGATGATAAGCGGATAGGTGGAGCCGTTGATGCTCATGTCACCTAAGATATGTTCAACAGTTACATTGGCCAAACCCTTTGGGCGGATGGTAACATTAAGTCTTCCATGATTGTAAATGACAGATATAAAGGTCCACGTGTTTAATGGCAGCGGTGCTATTGTCTCGGTGATGATGCCGTCTGTACGCCAGAATTTAATGGTGAGATTATTGTTGTCATCGATTAGAGCCCACGAGCCATTTTTACCGGCTATTTTAGTTGGTGCCGCTGATGATGTTGAACGATTTAGCCATACGCAGAGGGTGAGTTCGTCTGTGACATTGAGGCCGTCTGTATGTGGCACCTCGATATAGCCATCGGTATCATTGAATGAAAGGCATGAACCATAATATGGGGGCAGGCTGCCGTTTGTGTCAGCATGCTCGACCCATGACGTATTCCCTTTGAGAATGCCATTATTGCTGTTCGCAGATTCGTCATTCGTAGTAGTGCCAGCACCCTCATTGAATCGCCAGCGACCAATAAACCACTCTGTAATAGGTGTGTCTCTAAGGTAAATTATATTGCCGTGGGTACCGGCGGCATCGCCGTCGAGATGCCCCTGAGAATAGTGATCGCCTATGGAGATTGGTCTGAGTTTTCCCCAGCTGCCATTAGCAAGTTGTTCGATAACATGTGGGATGAAACCTTCGCCGCTGTTAAAGAGAATAAACTGGGTTGTGCCGTTTGAGAATGGTTTCGCGGAAAATATGGCTACATCTGCATATATTTTCTGGATATTCTCAATGTCGTATCCGCTGGTTGAGGCATTGTATGCAACCATGCACTGACAGATGCGTGAATGATTTTCCACCCATGTGAAAACTATGGCGTCATTGATTGTCTCGGCATGTGCTGAGGAAATGCTTTCGTTGGTAGTCCGGATGATATGTTCGGTGAAAACAGGCTGCAACCCTGAAGTGGTGGCATTGAACACGAGCTCTGTATCATTGGTTTTGGTTGTGGTATTCCAGTGCTTTCTTATGTGGAAGACACCGCCATGGGTGTCATTGATAAATACTGTTTTAGGGGAACAGTCGGCTTTAAACAATGAGGAATTGAACTCATCAATCAGCAGCGATGTATCCCAGTCCCAGTCAACCATACCACCGTGGAGTGTGCCGTTGACCACGTAGATGCGTCCGATATCGGTTGTCAGTGGACAGGCATCAGTGTCAATCAAATAGGTGAGATAGACAGTATCATTGTATCCAGAAATGTCTATGGCGTTGACAGCGTCACCGCTGGTAATTGATATGTTCCCTCCCTTGAACGACCATCCGTGGCTGGTGTTCCACACGGCTGTTTTCAGCATCGGATTGGCGTAAAAGGTATCGACACACACCGTGTCGTTAATAATGCCATTTTGGCAGAGATAGGTGAGGATAATATGTTCCTTGCCATGTTCATCACGGGCAACATGTAACACGGGGTTGTATTCACAGAGTGTTGAGGTGTTGGTACTCTGCGGGGCACTCCAGTTGATGCCGTCGTAGATAGACCAGTAAACATCTGATTGTAGCCAGTTTCCAGGCTCTGGGGTCGAGCTGTTATCACTGAGGCTGGTATCCGTCCACACGGCAAGCGCATGCCCATCCGAGAGAACGGCAATTTTTGGCGTGGCTGTCCCATCAACATTCTTTGAGAGTACCCACGGTGAATGATGAAGGGGCAGCATACTCTCCTCAAACGAAGATTTGAGGAAGAGCAGATCCATGGTTTTTGTCTCCATATGGCGGGTCGGGGTTATGGTCACGTTCGCGGGCGAGGCGATTGACACTGTTATTGAATGACCCGTGTGCCATTTGTAAATCTTTGCAATAGTAATTGAGGCGTCTATGGTGCCATAGAGATTCAACGTTACGGGTTTTCCCGCGGGCAGCGGAATGGTGAGCTTGCTCCCTATTTCTAGCCCACCACTTATCTCAATTAATCCCCAAAGTACCTCCGCCCATATTTTAAGGCTTGCAAAGGGTGCCGTAATATTTAAATCAATGGAATATGGAGGACTGAAATTGAAGCCGGAGGAATCTAACCGTCCGAGGGGATAACCAATACCTGTTTTTATGCCTATTTTACCTTCGAGACCTCCGTCGGCAAGCCCTTTGAGGTTTATGGGCAAGGAATACTTTACCTTATATCCTGCTTCACCAGATATACTGATACTTCCTATAAGATACATCATTTTATCAGGAGGTTGCAACAAGTCAATGACGAGGGATACTGTCAGTTGGGATTCAATGCTACCGTAGGGTTGCCATCCCGGTTTTTTTGTCTGCTTGCATACATCTTTTTTCACTTTAACGGTTTTGAGTGGAATGACGAACTTGGTTATAAGTCCTGATTCTGTTTTACCCGAAAGGTCCACTGTCACATGTGGGCTTTCATATAAATTGATTCCATAACTGCCATCGATTCCCTCTGTGCTTTTTCCCTTGTCACCACTACAAGGAACCGTTTTGCCAAAATCCAAACCCATACCACCAATGACATTCATCGTCCAGTTCGTATAATTTGAGCCATAGACAATGCTCACCTTTGCATTTTTGAGGTATTCGACATACCAGTCCGGCAGCGACCGTATGTCGGTGTCAAGCGTGGTAACCCACGACGGATGGGAATCACCATAGGAAGCATATCCTTCTATAACAACAGGTGTTTCTGGGAGCTCGGCACTCATTTTAATTGTTTTACTAAATAATTCCATACCGCCACCCATGGTGGGGGAACCTCTATACTCGTGTTTAATCTGGGAGCCGCAAATAAACCTCACCTTGTAAAACCAGCCATTGGGCGCAATGAGACCATACTCATTTAATAAATGTGGGATACTATATCCAGAGCAGGCGGGGTAACTGAGAAAGGCCTCTTGGTTGGCAACCAACGGTATAATATCCTCCCAGGTGTATGCGACAACATGTCGCGTCATTGTCCCGACGCCATCAGGATTCATTACCATTAACGTCACGTTTTTTACCCCCCTTTCAGTATAATTCCAGGTGACCACCCCTGCCGTCGAATAGCCCCCAGCATAATCCCATGAACCATCACCATTCAAATCCCAAAAATAATACAAATCATCACGTGCTGGATGCGGATCTTTTGATAGCCCACCATCAAACTGGATTTTATAGGGAGCAAGATATTTAACAGTAAAATCAGCGGTTGGTGGATTGTTTATAACGGTAACTCTTTTGGTAGTGATTTCACTCCATGTACCCTCATCATCCTTCACCTGCAACGTCACATTATATACGTCATCGTCCATGTACGTATGCACTATTTGTTTTCCATGTTCCTCAGAGCTAGTATCGTCGAAATCCCATTTCCAGTCAACAATAGCCACCCCATCTTCGTCATTGTCATAGCTGTCCATTCCATGAAAGGTTAACGGCTCATATTCAAGACAATAATGGGGGCCTACAGCGACCGCTGTCGGCGGAGCAGAGGGAGAAAGGTATACATCTGCGGTAGTGCTGTTGGTCATCTGCTCATTGTCCATCACTGTGAGCATGACCGTATAGATTTTCCCCACCATTGACAGGTCCGAATAAGCATGGCTGACCGTCCTGCCATATTTCACTGTTCCGTCGCCCATATCCCACAGGTAATCGACAATGTCATGGCCCTTAGTATTGATAATATGTTCATCATTATCGAAACTGCCGCTGCCATCAAAGGTGATTGTTTCGTATATTGAACCAAAGTAAGGACCTCCTGCATCCGCAGTTGGCGGGCTATACCCCTCAATAAATACAGTGGTATTTGCAGCATGGGTATCATTTTCGTTATCGGTGACGGTGAGCGTGACCGTGTACGTCCCTTCAGTATCATATATATGGTTGACGTGCTGTCCATATGTGGGGAGAGAACCGTTACCGAAGTCCCAAGTCCAGTTGACTATAACGTAGCCATGCGTATCCAGGTGGTATTCATCATTATCGCAGCTACCACTCCCGTTAAACCATATTATTTTGCCCACCATACCAGAATAAGGGCCTCCTGGTTTGGCAATAGGCGGGTTATAGCCATAAATGGTGAATTTTCTGTTGCCGATGGCAGTGTTTCCCTCGTCATCATATACAAGAATTCGTACTGTATAGTTACCCTTGGTATCATAGATATGGGATGTGGTGGGTGTAAGGGTTGTGCTATCCCATGTCTTATCGTTATCAAAGTCCCAGGTATAGTTGACAATGCCGATTCCGTCAGTATCCCCATCCCCGCTCCATGATGCATCGAAGATGACTGCTGACCCCTCCATCAGGGATCCTTTGGGAGGACTGATGTAAGCGTACGGCATGCAGTCACCTCCGCTAACGAGAAAAGGAATACTGTCTGTGTCAGTGTCACCTTCATCATCTTTCACAGTTAGGTTAATGGTGTAGCTCCCATTGTCAAGATACTGGATGATCATTACATCATTCATATCATACCAGCAAAGGTTTCCATACTGGTCAAAAACGTTCCATTCAAGAGATACAATACGGTGTCTCCCCTCATCAGGGTCGTAGCTTTTGTCCGAGAAGAACCAGCAATGTGTCAGCTCATCTTGATTGCACTCAGTAGGCCCCGTTGCGATGGCGACCGGTGGTGCCGTAGCGGTGCCAGAGAGTTGGAGTGTAGCGGTGCTGTCACCAGTGGCAACAAGTGTGGCAGTATAGTTTTCTGGTTCAGTAGGGGAAAAACGTACGGGGATATCCAGCCACCAACAGAAATCACAACCCTCATATTTTTCTATGGAGAAACTGAAGGAGTCAATAACGTTGCTCTCATTATCTAAAAGAGCAAAACCATCGTGTTCTGGACTGTCAAACTTTACCGTCCAATTCCCTGCTTCGCCTATGTTGCCCGGATTGAATCTCTCTGTTTGGCTGGTTCCAACAGGTACCTCGCCATAGGACCAGTTGTTAATCCGCTGTTGCCAATGAGCGAAAACAAACCTGGACGGTGGAATTACTCCTGCCATCACCTCAAAATCATCGGACTGGCCCGTTCTAGAATCCATTACAATTATATCGGCAAAATAACTTGCAGGCTCGCCTCCGGGGCAGGGGTCATCAAGCAGGTTGGGATTAAAAGTGACCGTAAATTGACGTGTTTCATTACAATGGAGTTCATCCCAAAAAGGCAACGTAACGTCCAATTCGAACGGGTTCTCACCGCTTTTCTCATCAAGATGCAATCTGTATTTGAGTACACCAGAGTTGTTGTTCCGCACGGTGAACGTAGCGTTGACAGGAACACTGCTGTTGGTCTGATTCATAAAAAGATAGTGTTCCGGTTTTACATCAAGCTGTGGATCCCCCTGCTGTGTACCAGTGAAACTAACCTGCAACGATTGGCCGTTAGTGCCGTTGATATATAGCGTTGCATTTTGTTTAATAGGTTTCTCAGCTTCAATGCCGCTTCCGTCTTTGCACGCTGGCACATTGAACCAGACCTTTACTGAACGAGCCAGTTCACCGGGCTCAAGCCATGTAACATCGCTACTTCCGCTAGTGGAGAAATTGCTGTCACCAGAGAGTTCTACCGTATATCCCACATCGGCATGGCCATCATTCCTGAAAATCACAGACGCATATTGGGAGCTATTTTGACTCCCTCTTTTCTCTCGGACGTAAAGAGAGAGACTATTAGGTAGATTGGTACTGTTATACCGTTGGTAAAAACCATACCCATAAGGTGGTTCGTTCCATCCATACCATGAGAGGTGAGGTACGCCATAGGTAAAGCCACTGATGTCTGCATATATATTGGAAAGTTTGAGAGCTTCATAACCATTGAGATTATAGTTAGAGAGATATCCTGGAATCGACCAATATTCAGGGTTTGTTATTGTAATCGGGTACTCTGGCTCAGGCTTAAAATAATACGGGTGATCATTAAAAAATCTGACAGGTTGACAGCTATCATTAACAAGGGTTGTCTCAGGAACATACATATGCCAGTACCATTCCGGAATAGGATTACCGTGCGAATCCATAGGATCCACTTTTTCAACGTATGCGATATCAACGAATACAAACCTGACAACATCCTCTTCATTGTCAGCTAACGGATTCCAGTTATCCCATATTTTAAATCGTACCTTTGCATCATTACCATCGCCCCCCCCGCCATCATCAGAGCCACTGGTCCAGCAGTAACCCGAGCTGGATCCACGAACGTCACCCCACCAGGTATTATTTATGAGATTGTAGGTAACACAGCATACCGCCCCCCTATAATTGTCAATGACATGTTTTACCTTTCTCATTGCATCCGTGGGGCCAAAAGTAGCTCCTCCAACAAGTCCTCCAGAGGGTGACCAGTTGTCATCAGCGCCTTCGCCGGGGCACATACTGATATCCACAAGGTCATCTGTTGATTTCCCACCTCCTATATCTGGTTCTTCTCCCTCCCTGTCATAGTCCCACATCGTAATATAAACACTTACTTCATCCTTCCTTGGGATTTCAAAATGAGAGGTACGCTCACCTTCCAAAACAATATCGCTTGCCGTCAGTCGTGCCCTCCGTGGCTCAGGCATTTCATCGGTTCCCCACATGATATTTCTATTCTTCGGCTGAAATAAAACAGAATAAGTTGCAGTCTCACCTGTCGCTAAATATGGATAAATGAGAAGTGTCTCACCAATATTATTATCCTCATCGATTAGCTGAAACTCATCTGAATATGCCTCGTATTCTACTTCTAGCGAAACAGTCCCGCCCGTAATAGTTCTGTCCCCATTGTTTGTTAATGTAACCGCCATGTTCGATGAATTGTCTCCTTCTACCATGCCGAACTCAAGTGTCGGAACCGTTCCACCACTGTCGTTTGTAAAATGGTTGAAGTTATCGTAGACCGTAAACTTAATCCGTGCATCATTCGGATCAGTCCAATAGTTATATTTTTTGGAAGGATCAAAAATATGAAGAGGGTCAAAAATATGTTTGGCATAGTCATACCCCGCGTAGTCCGTAACCTTGCTTCCATCGTTCCCTCCATCTGCAAAAATCCAATCACCTGCCTTTGTTCTATTCAACCATTCATTGGCACCCTTATGAAGCGTATCATATCGATAATAATCTCCAATTAACTTATTTTGTAAGACATCATACTGAAAATGTAAGATAGCCGATTCACGATCCCACATATCTTTTCCCTGATGGAAGGCATAATCGTCGAACGTAGTATCGTCACAGAGATCATCGAGCCATATCCATGAGTAATCCCCTGGTTCATTCCCTGGATTGATATCGAGGAGGTCATGTAGATGCTTACTGCCATACCTATCCCACTGGGGTTTATCAATATCCCCAGCCCCATCAAGATCCCACAGTTCCATCTGGATGTCGATAACCCATGAGCCGCTGTCGAGGACGTCAGACGAGGGATAACCAATATTAAATTGAAACCTATCAGGTTCGATAAATTGTTTCTCATGTGCCGATCCATATTTATGCATTTGAGAAGGATGGCCATACCGCATAGTGAAATCTTGAACGTCAACATACAGACACAACTCCGGAACCGGATTTTCGTCCCACTTATATGAAATGTCGAGTAAATCTATTGCCTGAACCAATTCCAACTCTATGTAGAGTTTTAACCCGCCATATGGAAAAGGGGGAAGGTAAGAAAGTGTAAGTGGTGTCAGGTCAGCACCGACATCTGTCATATCATCAACAGAGGAATCCAATGTATTGGATAAGGCTTTTACCCCTGTATCGGTAACGCCCCCACCATTAAGTATTTCGTCTATCATTCCAGGTACCTGCTCTTTTGCATTGTCTACTGACACTTCCTCCAACATATTTCCCCCGGCATCATCTTCCGGTTCTGTTTCAGGTGCAGTGACATTCGGCACCACGCTGCTCACGAGCAACACACCTATTACAAAAACGACTTCAAAACAGATACTTACCTTTTTGCCTCCTTTTTTCTTCCCCATGTTTTTACCTCCACATAATATAATGTATTTTCTCACCTTAAACTTTTTGATGAGAACGACTTTTAATTTTTTAAATTTTTAAATTTTTTTTTGATTTTTGTTAAGAAGATTTAAATTCTCTTTGCATTACAATATTGAAATAAAAAAGAATGGAAAGTTGAGCAATTTGAATTACTTAATTTATAGTCTTCGACACAAATAATTTCTCATTGAGCCAACACAATTTCTGCTAA
>CAZSHJ010000014.1:0-5205 GCA_964606745.1 uncultured Thermoplasmatales archaeon
TTGCCGAGGAACGAAGGCGGAATGGGGTTATAGGGGCTTTGCCCCTATTTCACGTCCTTTTTTACATCTCGTTTGGTGGTGGTTCTTCCTCAAGGAGTTCGAATAGGTTGAAGTAATGCACTGGCTCGTAACATGCTCTTCGAGTTGAACTAGCAAACGAGATGACCATTTCACCTGTTTCTGGACACATCACCCACTGACAGAGGCACTGATAGGATCCAACCATTGTCACTAACCTCATCCAAAAATCTGTTGCACCCGTATATTCCTCACGCAATGCCGTCATTGTACTGTTGACATCCAACGTTCCATAATATTCTTCAATTTGATGACTTAGGGCACGATAATGAATCCAAGGAAATATCATATATGATTCACCTGTTAGGGCATCCCATACAGCCCTCAGACCACTTGGATCGTAGCGAATCCTGCCATATTCAACGGCTGCACACGCTGGATCAATATAGCCTGGCGTCCTTCGCACCACATCTTCAATCTGCCAGAATGGATCGGTGCCTTCGATGGAATCGTTCCATGTGCCCATGTAGGAATTATTAGCAGTTTGGTCAAGGGCATAACCAATGGGAACATTTGCATCTGACAGGATAAAATTTGTGCCACACGTTCTATTTGAAGACAGGATATTGAGGGCCTTCTCGCCCGTGGCACAGCGGTCCAGCACCATTCTCATGCGAAAAGCGGGACTGATGCCATGATAGGTAATATCCCACGTTAGGCATGTATTTTCTCCAACGGCAATACCCTTTTCATTGACCCCGTTCCAACTCGTAATAGCTCCAGGGTTTTCAGGTGCTGACATAGAAGCATAGCCAATCTCAGGAGTACGAACAATTAAAACCATATTTTCTTGAAGAGGTGTGCCTGTTTCAGGATCCAACAAATAAAGATTCCAATCCCAGCTTCGTATATGCAGGAGTTTCCCATCTGCGGTGGCATCTCCCCAGAGAGACACTTCACAACACGCTTCGGCAAATACAATATTAAGCATTGCAGGCATCGTATTAATCACAATAACATCCTCCAAAGATATGTCTGCACCATCGGCCATGCCCTGCATTTCCTCCTTATATTCATGGGGCAGATAGTCATCCATAATGGCTCCTACTTCCAAAATTCTCTCATAAGGAAATCCGTGATTCTCGAAAAATACTAACTGGGTACGCATACACTCTTGAATTTCGTCTTTTAACAGAAAACCATGCTGATATCCCATGTCATAGTACGAACCGTTGAGGTGCAGTATCTTAACACCGTTTCGCTCTTCAAACCATCCGCCGTTCAACGCATTCGTGTTGACAGTGGCAGCTTCCTCGAATCTTATTATCTTGTTTTCGAGCGAAGAAACTGGGACTATAAACATTACTGCGATAAGCAGACATACCATGGGTTTGACATTCATGTTTCACCTCCTTTAACAACAATATAAACCTTTATCATGTTTTAAACATTATGCTGAGAGTAAAATTTCAACCCTTCTTTTTCAGTAACAATCAGCATATTTGCATCCCAATAATAAAAATATTTGTTATAGTTCCTAGCTAGTGGTTACAAGGTTTGACCACTAGCTAGGGCCAGTAGTAGGGGTTAAGACTCACACATGAGAGGCCGTTTCTTTTAACTTATTAATCTTACAAATAATAACTTTTCACTTTCTCTGTGATGATTGCAAACTATCCATATTGTCGGGCTTTGCAAAAAGCAATACCCGAAAGGGTCTTTATCTCTATGGGGCGGGTATTGCCCCAGTATTTTTTACTGGTAAAAATGACCAAGATTCCCGGCACCTGCAATTCACTGCAAAAAGTGTCGGAAAACACTTATAAACCACCTATTGATATATATAATCAACATGCCATAGGCTATCATTTAACATTCAACGGGGATAGTTTGTGCATTTGAAGGGCGGCAAAATGAAAAATATTAAGGCAAAATTTGTGTGTATTTTGATATGTATGTTGTTTATTATCTCCGCCTTACCGGTAGGGAAAATAGTAACGGCTGATTTTGAATATAACACTACAAAGAAAGATAACATCATAGAAACAGTAATTTCTCCAAACAAGAATCCATTTCCTATAGAAACCGATACACCAATAGAATCATCCGTGGAGTCTGAGGGATTGTATGTGCTTGATGAACCTTTGTTGAATCCGGGAGTTTATGATGTTTTTGGTAGTCATCCTGTTTTTTTGTTTTTCTATGTTGAGGGGTGTGAATCATGTGAGATACAAAAACCAATAATTGATGAACTAAAACAGGAGTATATTGGAAAGGTTGTTTTCATTTATATTGATATCGAAAAACAACCTGAGTTAGCAGAGGAATTTGGGGTTTTTATCACTCCGACAATGTTAGTTATATCAAGTTATAAAAATGGAGAGTATATTTATCAAGAAATCATGGATTTTACTGACAAAGACACGTTGAAAGAGATTATTGACTATGAATTTGAAGAACCTGAAATAACTAATAACATAAATACTCTATCTCAGAGTCGGACAATCAGAACACATGAAATACCCGATGACATCGATGATAACGAGAGTGAATATATTGATTTGACTGTCCGGGAAACAAAAACTTTGATCGATTCTAACTCCGATGACATTATTATATTCGACGTGAGGTCATCTAACGAGTTTGATGCTGGTCATATAAACGGCTCAATTAATTTTCCATTATCGGGCTTTAGCTGTGGACCTTGTTTACTAAATCAGTTAGAACCCCATCTTACTGACAAGGTTATTGTCTACTGTGGTAGTGGTATTAGAAGTGTACAAGCATGTGATTTTCTCATCCAGAATGGTTTTGAAGGTGTTTATAACGTGGTTGGTGGGATAAACGCTTGGGCGGATGAAGGTTTCCCTGTAGTGCCAACTAAAACGAGTATGGGAACTGAGCTGTCACAGGACTCCGAAAACGAGGGTAACATTTCTAATAATAGACCGGTATTCCTCTTTTTTTATGCCGATTGGTGCGGGTATTGCCAAATGCAAAAACCAATAGTTAATGAGTTAGAAGTGGAATATGGGAATAGGATTGAATTCGTTTATGTTAATGTTGATGAAGACCCCCAAATGGTACAGGAGTTTGGTGTAACCGGTTTTCCCACCATGTTTTTAATGAAATCGTCCGGGGACGAATTAACGGTTATTCAGCAGTTTCGTGGTATTACTGACAAAAACATCCTGATGCAGGCATTTGATGCAGAGCTTTCAGTAAACATTACGAGTATGGAAATGGTATCAGCAGATGGTGAAAACGATGATGGTATAACAGGTGATCTGGCGATCACCAACAGAGTCAATGATCAGATACGTCCAGAAATCGTGTATAATTCGGTGCAGGATGAATATCTGGTGGTCTGGCAGGAAGAATACACTTCTACCGACCATGACATCTACGCCCGCAGAACCACAGCCAACGGCACACCCATCGGCAACGAGTTCAGTATCGCCATGCTCAGCAGCTACGAAAGTAACCCTGCTGTCGCATACAATCCAATGAATGATGAATACCTGGTGGTCTGGGAGTACGAGTTCTCATCAACCGATGTCGACATTTACGCCAGACGTGTCGCGGGCAACGGCACATTGATCGGAGGCGTCACATATGTTGGCGTGTGGACCAGTATCGAAAGCCGTCCTGCGGTTGCATACAACCCGGATACCGGCGACTACTTGGTCGTCTGGCAGAACGACACGGGTGATGACCATAACATAATTGGGAGAATAGTACATCCCGACGGCACTGCACCCAACAATGCGTTTGGTATTGCCGTAAGTGCTCTGGATGAACAGGAACCCGCTGTTTCCTGCAGTGACTCCGATCAGTTCTTAGTTGTGTGGCAGGAGGCAGAGTATGCTGTCGAGCAGGAGAATATTTCTGGGCAGCGAGTAACCGACGACGGTTCGCTTGCCGGCGGTAAAATCGCTGTTTGTAACTGGGGAAACCCGCAGCTGAATCCCCGTCTTGCGTATAATGGTGATGACAACGAATACCTGGTTGTATGGGCGGATGGTTTCTGGGGTATCAGCGACATCTATGGTCGTAGGATAAATGCAGCAACCGGTGCCACGGTTGGCGGCTGGTTTGCCGTCTCGTGGTTAGGCGCCGAGTATCGGGAGGATCCCGCAGTTGCCTACGATACATCAATCGGTGAATATCTTGTTGTTTTGGAGTATCAGTCTTCCTCTGTTGACCGTGATGTGTACGCTCGCCGTGTAAAGGGTAATGGATCATTGCCCGGGGATGATATGCATTTAGCATCGATGGGTTACAATGAGAGTCGTCCGGTTGTTGCCGCTGATGGCAGCAGTTCTTTTCTGGTTGTCTGGGAAGATGACCGCAATGCGGGGACGCTTAGCTGGGATATCTACGGTACTCTTTTTTCCGTGCATCGGTTCACCGGGTATGTGTTCGAAGGAGAAATGGGCGAGGAAGGCTTTCCGTTGGCAGGTGTAACAATGGAACTGTACGGGTCCAACAATCCGGGGGTTCTTGGGACTCTTATTGATAGCACAACGACTGATGAGGATGGCTGGTTTATGCTGCTTAATTCTGACATCTGGGAGCACTACCATGTTGTGGAAACCGATCCGGTAGACTATTATTCGGTTGGTGCAACAACCATCGATGGCACCGTGGTCGATAACAACTGGATCCGGTTTGCCTATCCACTGGATGGGCAAACATTGTCAGATAACAAGTTCTGGGACCGTTATGCATTCATGCCCGATCTTGTAGTCACCGATATCATCTGCGACAAGCTCAATGATAGCATTGCTTATCACATACAAAATATTGGTAACGACACCGCCACAGCAGGACATTACACAGGTCTGTACATCAATATTGGTGATCCTATGGAACCTGATTGGAGTCTTGTATGCTCGGATCAGGTCACTGTTGCCTTGGCGCCAAACCAGACATATAGTGCCGAGTTTGATTGTTATAATTGGTCGGTCTGTGAGAATATCTCGGTGTTGGTGTGTGCTGATGATACTGATGTGGTGGATGAGAGCAATGAGAATAATAATTGTCTAGAGAAAAACTGTACGTGTGTGAATCATCCGCCTGATATGCCGGGGAGTCCTAATCCGGGTGATGGTGCAACGGACGTGTATGTAAATGATGACCTCAATTGGTCTGGCGGTGACCCTGATGTTGGCGATACGGTCACCT
>CAZSHJ010000014.1:5305-30725 GCA_964606745.1 uncultured Thermoplasmatales archaeon
GGATGATAAGAGCATGGGATAACCATGGTGCATCGTCAACTGGACCAGTGTGGCAGTTTACAACAACACAACCAGATAATAATCCCCCGTATATACCTAGTGCTGTGAACCCAGCTGATAATGAGACAGGTATAGATATCAATGATGACCTCAATTGGTCTGGCGGTGACCCTGATGTTGGCGATACGGTCACCTATGATGTGTATTTCGGGACACATAACACACCACCATTCGTTTCTAACAACCAGTCAGCTACCACCTACGATCCTGGGACTCTGGACTATAACACCACTTATTACTGGATGATAAGAGCATGGGATAACCATGGTGCATCGTCAACTGGACCAGTGTGGCAATTCACTACAGAACCGCTGCCGACAATATCGATTTATCCCACCTGTGGTAACGTAAATGATTCCGTGCAGATCTCTGGATCTGGATTTGATGCTTTTACAGATGTAAACATCAGTTTTAATGCTGTATTTTTGAAAACAGCTACCACCACGGCTGCCGGTAATTTATTTACAACTGTGCAGGTTCCTTCAGTTGCTGACGGCATCTACAATATCACGACTTCCGTCGGTTTATTAGTATTGTCTGCAGAATTTACTGTTCCATGCCCGTTTGTATGTGTGGAACCAGTCGACGATTTGCACATCACAGAGGATACGGTCTTATGTCTTGGAATCTATAACATTAATGATAGCGGCGATAATGGTGTCATTATAATTCAATCAGACAATGTTGTTTTGGATTGTAATGGTGCTGTTTTGATTGGTAACAATACTGGTTTTGGTATTGTCAACACAGGATATCACAATGTTACCATCCAAAATGGTCAATTAATGAACTATTGGAATGGTATCTACTTAAGAAATGTAAGTGAGAACAACGTTAAAAACAATGTCGTCAATAACAACACTGAAACAGGTATTCGGCTTTCCGAATCTACGGGTAATACATTACTCTCAAACGTGGTTCGAGATAATGCATGGTATGGCATACGATTGGGCAATCCTTCAGATAGCAATACTCTGATTAACAACACATTAAATAACAATGACCTGAGTGGTCTCTATGTGGAATCTTCTTGGAATACTATTGTCAACAACACTGCAAACAACAATACCTTCCATGGATTTTATCTGGATAATGCACACAATAATTATCTCGATGATAACAGAGCGTTTTCGAATACAGGCGATGGAATTAACTTATATCATTCAAACAGAAATACCTTGGTCAACAACATTGTTAGAGAAAATGATTATGGGATTATATTAGAAAATACTGTTTTTAATACGATAACAGATAATGTGGCATGCGCAAATATAGTAGATGTCAAAGGAGACACGGATGCAAACTATGCAAATGATAATTTGTGCTATGAGTCTGCCGGTTGGTCGGATGAGGGGCAAGAAGGACGATGTGATTATGCGTGTTCAGGCTGTAGATATCTTGAAGAGAACACCTATATCGATAAAAATACCACTCTTTGCACCAGTAATTATATTTTTGATGATACAGATCAAAATGGGGTCATCATAATAAATGAAAGCGATATAGTCCTCGATTGTAACAACTCAAAACTGTTCGGAAAGCCGAATGATGATTTTTCATACGGTTATGGGATACTGAATGTTGGATATGATAATGTAACTATTAAGAATTGCAATATTAGTAGATATCTCTACGGGATATACGTATTAGCAGCTAACAATAACAGCATTCTTAACAGCACATTCTATGAAACAAACTGGTACGGTATTAAGGTTATTAACTCGAGCGATAGTATAATTGAAAATAATTCTTTTGGTGTTTTAAACGCAACTGCTGGTGTGGCATATGATTATACGGATATCACCACGGGAGTGATGTATTATAGGTCAAATCAAGTTGGCATTAATATGCTCAACTCGAGTTATAGTCTCATTAGCAATAATACCCTCCAAAATAACATAGTCGGCATCCAAATCGGAGATAATGTATTAGGAATCAACGGTGGAACTGATAACAAACTGATGCATAATCTAGTAGAAGACCATTCGCTTGAGGGCATATCTTTGTTTAATTCAACTCACACGCAAATACATAATAATATTGTAAACTCGAACAGCGAAATCGGCATATTAATTCATAAATCTCAAAATATTACCGTTTTTAACTGCTCGTTTATTAATAACACATTAGGTGTGGCACTTTTTAATTCTCACTTAATCCAAACTACTAACTCTTCATTTTATAACAACACTTTTGGGCTGTCTGTTTATAGTTCAACCAATGTGTCAATACAACATAATACTTTTTCGCATAATTCTATTACTATCAATCTTGACAATTCCACTAATAACACGATAACAGATAATGATCTCCAACAGAGTAAAGAATATGGGATTTTATTTAATAATTCAAGAGACAATGAGATAACAGATAATACATTTGTACACTCAAGGATAATAAAGTATAATGTTGCAGGTGACCCTGTTGGATCCATTGACCCGATTGGGTTCAACTTTAAGGATTTTATTTCATATTATAACACTGTTAAAAACAACACTGTCAATGGAGACACTTATTATCATTTTGTCGACGTTGACGGTATAGTGATAAACGATTTATTTTTAGATGCTAACGGTGTAAGTAATATTGGAAAAATATCGTTTATCAACTCAACAGATATCACTCTACATAATGTAACATGTACAAACAATAGCCGGGGAGCAGGACTATTTTTCTATAGTGCAATAATAGCTGATTTAGAGGACGTTAATGTAAGTGAAAACAAATATGGTATTTGGTTTATATCATCTCATAAACACTCGATTAATAACAGTCAAAGTTATTCGAATACTTATGGAATATGGGTCACAGACGGATATAATAACAATATAACAACTTTTAACGTCACGGATAACTATTATGGCATCATTTTAGAAAATTCTGGAGATAATTCACTATCTAATGTAACTGCTCGAGAGAATAACCGTGGGATATATCTTAATTTTTCTCGACATAATACTTTCACCACTATAAATACAATGAAAAACAACTACGGTATTTATTCATTTGACTGCGACAATAACACATTTGATACATTGAAGAGTGTTGATGATACCAATGCTGTGCATCTCGAATTTTCTGAGAGAAATACACTATCAGACATTAACATATCTGGCAGTCGAGTTGGACTGCATTTTAACCTTGCTTCTTCTTTTAACACTGTTTCTGATTGCAATTTGTTTAATTCATCTTTATACGCTATTTATATGGATGGATATTCTGAAAACAGTTTTGAAACATATATTGATACAACCCGACTATATGTACATGGGCGAGATTTTGCAATCAATGATGCTGATGTTCCACAACCGCCTGATACCAGAGGTTTGCTATACAACCTATCTGAAAAATATTATTTCTTAATCGAGAACACATCGAAACAATCAAAGGGATTTCTTAACCTTACCGTCTACTATGGTCCTCCTGAGTTAGATGACATAAAAGAGCACACTCTGCGATTGTATCAATATATTCCTTCCGGCGAATATAGTACATATGGCATAACTGATGAGCCGATTTGGCAACTTGCACAGCATATGACCGATGTTAACATAACAGAGCATCTTGTACATGCAAATATAACCTCATTTGGCGGAACCTTCGCCCTGTTTGGTGTTATCGATCCAATTCGAGTAGTATATCACGAAAATACAATTCCCTGCATATATGGTGACGCTCATTATTCTTCTATTCAGTCAGCCATCAATCATAGTGAAGAAGGTGATATGATAGTTGTATGCCCAGGTAGATATAATGAAAATGTGGTGGTCAACAAATCTGTGAGCGTCAAACCATTTCTAAAACATTATTATTTCACTTATATGGGAAAGCCTCTGCATTTATATACGACTGTGAGGACTAATACATCAAAACCCGTTTTCAAAATTTTAGCTGATTATGTGAACCTATCAGGATTTGAGATATCTGGTGATAGTCTGTGGGGTGACTCCTCAGGCGTGTATATTACTGCGAATAATTCAAACATATTTGAAAATATACTTAATGCCTTTACCACCGGAATTTATGTTCTTGGTGGCAATAACACGATATCATATAATAATGTTGAATCAAGTTTAACAGGAATGTATATTCTCTCTAGAAAAAACTACATATTAAATAACAACATTTCAGCCGATAAAATCGGAGTGAAAATTTCAGGGGGAACAGATAATTTGTTGGCTAATAACAGTATTTTTGACTCAGGAGAACAGGGGGTTTTTCTCTCTGGTGCATCTAATAATTCATTAATCAGCAATCTTGTACATCACAATAACAGAAATATTATTCTTCATTACTCCCATAATAATACCCTATATAGTAATACAGTATTGAATTCAACACATGAAGATGGAATATTCATGTATTATTCATCGGGCAATCAAATTAATAACAATACAATATTGTTTAACAACGAAACTGGATTGCATCTCTACGCTTCCACCAATAACACAATTTATAATAACACTATCTCAATGAATATATTAGAGGGAATATATCTCTATTACTCATCGTTTAATACCGTATCCTCGAACATCCTTAATGAGAACATCAAGAAAGGGATTTACTCCGAGCATTGGTCCATAGACAATCATATATCTGATAATAAGATAACTGGAAGTGCTGAGTGCGGAATATGCGTTTTTTCCTCATATGACCATATTATCGCGAATAATAAGGTTCTTGAAAACGGTGAACATGGCATAAATATTGGTTATGATGCTTTCAATAACATCATTATAAATAACACTGTTGGCGGATCTGAAGCTGGAATCTCGTTAACAGATATAGACCATAGTATCATTTATGACGAAGAAATGGAATTCGCTCACATCACAAAACGAACTTATATATATTCGGGACCAAATTGTCCTGGTGAGATTATTGCAAACGGTTGGGAGGATTATAATGATGTTGATAACGATGGTTTTTTTGAGGTTCTTCTTTCTCAAGTAATTAATCCCGATACCGGCAATATCACCTATCATTATTATGAGCCCTTTGATGATGCAAATTCCGAATGGGGTTGCTTCAATACCACAAGGTTAAACATGCCTTTAAGGTATTCCGAGGACTATTTTTATAATTATTACAAGGGAGGTAGCGATGCATCCTATGGTCGAATATTATGGCATCCTGGTAAAAATAAGGTAGTTGAAAATTATGTAGAAGGCAATCGTATTGGCATTTTTATCTACCGTGCAAGCGGAGATGTCCATAATAACACAATCAAGGCTGGTTACGAGCAAGTACTTGAAGAAATCGATGTTCCCCCGTATTTTCAGGAAAATTGGGATGATGGAATAATAAATACAAGTAGATGGGCTTTTGTCGACCAAAATGATGATGGGGGGCATAAGGCATCTGTATCATCCAAAGCACTACAAATTAACGCATTGAATGACTGGAATATAAACTCAAACGGTATTATATCAAAAGAAGGTTTCAGTTATTCAAAATTAACGGTAAATTTCAGTATTCAACATGTCCAAATTAAAAATGGATATAGTGATATTCTGAGCTTCTACGATTCTGGTACCGTGACATCAGATGGGCGGATTTATGGAAAATTCTATTTTTCATTATTCATCAATGAAAAAGAGGAACTTTTTATTAGAGATGATTTTGGGTATCTCTATTCTGTTGGGCAATATAATCCAAATAAATATAATAATCTGACAATAATTTTTAGTTACGGTTATACTAACATGACGGTTAACGATAAGTCGGTACAAATACCCAAGCCGTACCCAGCATATCATATACACTTTGGAGGGCAGGGTCAGCAGACATATTTTGATGATCTCAAGATATATATCACTGATACGGGGAATATTGGGGTTGCGGTTGAAGATAGCAGTGTTGACTTTAGACCTTTACCTCGATCTTGGGAGTCATACCCAACCTGGGCAAATGTTGATTTGGATAGGCATGGTATCGACAGATATGATTATTCAAAATTATGGTATGGCCAATCTGTAACAGGGTCGAGCAAGTACAGTTTATATCCCAAGGCAAATCAAACGGAGAGAGAAATATTTGATATTACAGTAATTCGAAATAATTTTATCGGGGGTTTTGGCGGAGGCGCAGGTGTTCTTGTGAATCATTCTCTTGGCGTCAGAGTACTTAATAATATAATACAAAATAATCGATATGGAGTTATGATATGGAAACCCATCTATGATATTTCTTCAACATCTAGCTACCATGATGACTTAGAATATGGTCTTTGTGGAGATTATGGGTGCAGTGGCTCTTGGAACAGGGAATGCGGGAACGATGCAATGCCAGGTGCTTGCACAGGAGATTATAAGTTTTGTTTAATAAATCTTGAAAACGAAGGCAATGCTTTGAATATGTTTAAAAATCGAGTTGAAGGTAACGATTTTCTCAGGGACAATGCAATTAAGTGCCCTGCAGATTTTATTAATTTTAAATTTATTAACGAAATAGGAGATTACGAGACTTCGAATTATCGGTGTCAAGGTGCCGATTATGGAAAGGTAATAACTACACAAGGCTTTGACGTAAATTGCACTTATGTTGGCATGGGAATTTGCAAATTTTGTAAGGAGGCTGGTCATCACTATAGTAGCCAATTTGATATTAAAGGAAGAAATATTGACACTGCTGCTATTTGGGACAAAAATTATTACAGCGACTATCATATGCCTGATCAAGGATGTGAAGATAGATTCACTGGAACGCCCCCATGGAAAATTGAAGAATACAAAAAACCGGGTGAACCGTCAAGCAGCTATAATCCAGAAGATTATCCTAATGGACAGCCGGATGGATATTGCGATGACCCATATATATGGATTGAACAATTTAACAAAAAAGCCTACAGTATGGATCACGGCGGGATTGCAGATAACAACCCACGACTTAGACCACAATCGTCTATGATTAATTGGGTTGCCTCACTGCTCATAATCGATGAAGACAGCCGCATACTCACTGTGCAGCTAGTTGATAATAAAGGCAATCCACTTAATCTACCAAATATAGAGGTAACTTTCACCGATATTACCGAGGGAAATAAATTAGTTGAATTTCCTGGGAATACCCTAATTACGCAAACCGGTTCAAATGGAATTGCCTCAACCAGTATCACATTTGTTGACCTTGGCAATGCCACAATACAAATCGAAGTTGAAGGCGGAAGAAGAGGCGTCGTCTCTGTACCACGGTATATATATTACCAGGAAATTATTGCATTCGGAGCAGAATCTTACTATTACTTCCTTCAAGGAACAGGATTCGAGGTACCCATTAAAAATATCGTTGATTGGAAGATATTTCCCTACCCCTTATATATTCAGTATATACCCAAAACTGATAATGACATCAGGCGTTATAATTTTACAAAAGGGGAAGGCGGGCTCGAACTAGTCGAAATAGACGGACGCCCCACCCATCTGTCACAAGGAACATTTTTGTATAATGTTGATGAACAGCCAAACGGTGAACAACGCCCAATTGGCCCATATCCTATCACACTAATGGTTGTATCAGATCTAGCGCCGACATGTGAAAAATGCACACATACTGGCACATTTTTTGTAATTATTGATCCCGGCAATGCCCTATCAAATGTATCAGAGCTACAGGCAACTAATAACAGTGATTTTGGAGTAGAATATGAAAATTTCAACATTGAAGGCGAAACAGTGCTTTTTAACAGTTATAAAAAGATTACTTGGGACACCATTATTTCAGACTTCATGAAAGACTTCCAAGATGCAACGGGACTCAATATATCTAAACTTAATGATATTGGCAAGCATTTAGATCCAATTATGAAAGCTGCAGCAAAATATTCATATGACGATGAGGAATACATAGAGGCAACTAAAGACTTTTGGGACACGATAAAAAATTTAGGTGGTGTGCCAGGGGTGATCGAGCCAGAGCCATTGGAAATAGGCACTTATCTCTTCGAAAATCAGGACAATTTTATTTTTAAAATTTTAAAAAGCGATTTTTATAAAGGTTTAGATAAATTTTTAGATTGGTTCCCCCGTTTCACGATACCTAATGTGTTTCCTTGGATTGGTGGAAAATATGGTCCCGACATGAATTCATTTTATTATGAAAAAAACCGGTCATTTTATAGTAAGAATGGAAAAGCTCGTGTTGAGACTGGAGGAGGCATAAATATTAATTTAGGGAAAATTGGAAAGCTCACCTTTAATATGCATGTAACTGAAGATTACGGTCCTAAAGCCTATAAATTAACGCCACTTCACCAATTATATGAAATTAATGTAACTACCGATTTAACTTTAGTAACATGGGATTTTGGTGTGGCAAAAGTTGGTATTGGTGTTACTCTTGAGGGGGACCTTTATCTAAAATATGTACCAGTAGGGGGGGATATGAAATTTGACGAAGGCAGTATCAGGGTAGAAATTATGCCTTATGGTGCATTTGCTGTTGATATCATTATTGCAGCAGTAAAGGCTAAGGTGGGAGGGGGAGTTGAATTCAAACTTAGTTTTGGCAAGGGAAAAGAAACTGAGTTGGATGAGTTTAAGATATTTATACAAGTTCAAGTTGATTATAGAATTGTGGTAGTTACAGAACACTGGGGACAGCGTTGGATATACGATTGGATTTCAGATGACTGGTATTCAGAAGATGCCTCAAAACCACCAGGATGGCGACTGATCGAACGAGACTACATAAATGAGGGCTATGCTGAATATGTAGCACCACTGGGGATAGGACATAGTTCACCAACAACAGAACAACTGCTTATTAGAAATATATTTCCCGATGCTGACCCGCAGCTTGCCATTGATAACAATGATCAAAAGATGATTGTATATGTGCATGATGAACCAGAAAAAAACCTCACGCAAGCATTTGAAATATATTATATGCAAGGCGCTGATGAAAGTTGGACTGAACCACAACCCATCACACAAAATACAATATTAGATGTTAAACCAGCTGTAATATTTGACTCAAACAACGATGCAATGGCAACATGGGTAACTGTCACTAGCAACGAATTTCCTGAAAACATCAGCGTCAACGATATTACCCCTTACTGCGAAATCGCCTACGCTATATTCAATTCTTCAGATAATACATGGAGTCAACCCATGGCGCTAACCAATGATTCAATGTTTGACTACACTCCCCATTTAGTAGCAAACGATCAGGGCGAGATTATGGCTATGTGGGTCACAGACAGAGATAGCATAATACATGTCGGTACCATGATACAGGGGAATCATTCATTGTTGAGAGATTTTCGTTATGCCATCTGGAATGGCACCAACTGGACCAGCCCAATTGCTTCATTCACCAACATATCCTTAGTAAACAACCTAGACTTTGATTTTGATAACCAAACAGCGATAGTTACATGGGGCCAAGATGGTGATGACAACGCAACTACGCACACCGACCGAGAAATTTACTATGCAACCTATAATGGCAGCTGGTCTAACCCAATAAAAATTACCCACAACACACTAGAAGATAAACTCCCAACGGCAACCTACTACGATAACACGACATTACTTCTTTGGGTAACTGTGAACGAGATAAATAACAGCCTGCAAAACACGCTTTATTATACAATATATGAAAATGGAACCTGGTCAGAGCCAGTACCCATCACATGCACTGGACAAATCGATGCCTTACACCTCATTAAAAACTCATATGGCAGCCCGGTGGTCATATGGCAGGAAAGCAGCCACTCGGCAAACATTTTTTACTCTGTCTATGATACTACTACTCACACTTGGAGTAAGGCGAATCAACTCACCGATGACTTCATGGATAACATCGCCTTTTCACCGGCTATCACCACCACTAATGACATCATCAGTACTTATCTCAAACGTGAAATAAACTATGTGAACCACACCACACACATAAACAATACGGGCAACAATACCAATACCACCAAACAGAATATATCAATAGGATATCCCGCTAACTACAGCTACAACATGTCCGTGCCAACGTTTGGTAACGCAAGCCTTTATCTCCTAAGCCATCACATTTTCACAGATTTAGCAGTCAGCGATAATGATATCTATTTTTCAACGTCAAATCCACAGCCGGGCGAAACAGTAACACTCTATGCCGACATCCACAACACCGGAGATGTTTCCATCCATGACATTGATATCCTCTTAACACGTAACTACCCTGGAACCCCAATAGGCACTATGCAACACATTACCAGTATTGCAGCCGGGGACACACAAACTGTAGCTGTCAACTGGGCAGTCCCAAACACCAATACCTCCCACGAAATCTATGTAGAACTTGACCCATTGAACCACATTACCGAAGAAAACGAGACCAACAACATTGCATCCACAACAGTTGTGTTCCCTGATCTCACTGTAACAGCGATCAACACAAATAGTAACTATGATCATATCTCAATAAACACGAGTATCACAAACAAAGGTTGGATACCTGTTACAAATGTCACTGTTGATTTCTATCACCACAACCTTACATCAGATATTAAAACCCACATCACTAGGGAAACACTCACCTATCTTACCAATAATTCAAACCAGTATATTGATATACTATGGAATGTAACACAGCTAGACGCTGACTACTACTATCTTTATGTTGTACTCGATGAGGAAAATATCATCACGGAAAGCGATGAAACAAATAATCATGAATACACCATTGTCAATGTCTTCTCGGATCTTCTTGTACAAACCATGAACCTTTCATCTACCATCCAAGGCGACATCACGTATCAACTAACACTGGCAAATAACGGTAACTACAACATATCCAATGTCACTGTACACGCCTTTGCAGCACTCAACAAGAACGGAGACTTAACCGAAACAACCACCCTCATCAACACCACTCTTCCGTTCATCGAAAAGAACGCACAGGTTACCATAACACAGCCATGGACTCCAGAACCAGGAAACTACATCCTCACTGCTTATATCGATCCAGAAGACACTATAAGCGAAACCAACGAGTTCAACAACTATGCCACCACAACAACCACAATACTACAGCAACTCGACTTCATATCGTTTGTTGAATTCGATATAGACGCAGATGGCTTGTACGACTACTTGTCAGCACAAATCAATATAACAATAACAAATCCCGGAACCTACTATCTACAAGGCGAACTTGAATGCGGGGACTCACTACTGCATGTATCAACCCTTGACCATATCACCCCTGGTATTCATACTTTAAAATTGAATTTCAGCGGTGCACAAATTAACGAAAAAGGAACAGATGGGCCATATACCCTCAAAAATGTTACACTATTTAATACTTATGAACCCATCGGCATACTCTTTGGTGAATATCAAACAGATAATTACTCCGCGAACGATTTTGAAACCCTTCCGCTACAGCTAACAGGGATTTATTCCGACTACGGACTAGACAATGACAATAACGGCGTATATGATTATCTCCGGTTACTAGTGAATATTAACGTATCAAATTCAGGCTACTATTACGTCGAAGGATCGTTATATGATTCTAACAGAAGCCATGTTGTCTCTGTAGTAATCCAAACCAGCTTAGAGACTGGGATACAAAATATTATACTGGATTTCGACGGGGATACGATACTGCACCAAGAAAAGAATGGGCCATATCATCTAGCATATCTCACCATCTATGATGAACAATGGCATATCATTGCATATGAGGAAGATACCTACCTAACGCAGACCTATTCATATTCAGATTTCCAGGATTATGTTGAAGCTGAGGCATATGTCTTCTTCAATCCCCGTCATAAAATGACAGCGATAAATACATCTTCGATGATTGATGTTGATATCTCTACTGATAAAGATATTTGTGTTGTCTCATTTGATATTTCTTATAACCCAAGTAAAATACAGGTAACTAATATCAGCCCATTTGATTTCGTAACAACATATAAGCTAAACAAATATTCATTTAATACAACCATTAATAATACCAGCGGAAAAGCAACATTCAATTTTTCATGGTGCACCAATGATACATTATCATCCTTTTTCATAGATTCAATTTTCAGCATAGCTACCATCAATTTCAACTCATCATCACTTGGACATACAACAATGGCTCTTGAAAATATCACAGTATTGAACAGCAGTCATGCTGACATTTATACAGCAACATCAGATTGCATAATCGAAATTTTTAATGCATCAACACTCGATCTTGATGATGATGGGATTCCAAACGATATTGATAACTGCATGTTTCTATATAATCCCGACCAGGCTGATTCAGATGGCAACCGACTGGGTGACACATGCAATAACCACCCCCCGGCAATTCCATCTCCACCAACAGGTCCATTATCAGGCTACATCAATACACCCTACACCTATACTTTCAGGACAATTGATCACGAACATAATCTAATCAAATATTGTATTGATTGGGATGATGGCACAACAACCTGGACGCCGTTTGCGGGCTCCCTTCAGAATACCTCTTTTTCACATATGTGGACTATACCTGGAACATATTTCATTAAAATAAAGGCGCAGGACGAATATGGCATGGAAAGTTTATGGTCCTACGTAACCCCAATACTCATCGCCACTTATACACCGCCAATACCCACAAACATCCAACCCACTTGTTCACTCACCGCTGACCCTGTTACTGGCACTGTATCTCTTAGCGTAACATTTTCAATGTCTGCCAGTGATACCGACGGTTCAATTTCCTCTTGGTCGCTGGATGTTGATGACGATGGCACACCTGAGTACTCAGGATCTGGAACACCCCCTACGACACAGACCCATTCTTATACCACCATCGGAACATTCACCGCCCGACTGACCGTGACCGACGATGACGATGCGACAAACACCGATACCCAAACCGTCACTGTCACTGAACCACCCAATCAGCCACCGACCGCCAACTTCACGTATACACCATCATCCTCTGTGGAAATAGGGGAGAGTATCACCTTCATCGACGGCTCAACCGATACCGACGGCAATATTGTCAATTGGACCTGGGACTTCAACGATGGCAACATGAGCTACAGCCAAAACCCGATACACAGCTACACCGAACCGGGAATCTACAATGTCTCATTAACTATCACTGATAATAATGATGCCACAGATACCTACACCAAAACAATAACCATAGAGAAAAAGAAGAAGGGTTTCCCAGGATTCGAAATAGTTGCTTTTATAGGGGCCATTGCAATAGTCATAATACTTAAGAAAAGAAGAAAACAAATCCTCTAACCCTCTCTCATTTTTATCATTTATTTCCGCTTTTTAATATTAAAACGGAACAAGTAATCAGGTTTTTATTAAAAATAGATATCGCAACAGATGAAAGCGTTGGGGGTGATATTTCTTGAAATTTTATTGAGCATCATAGAAATATTTAAACTTCAGGTGGGTACATAGTTACAGATTTTTCGGGGGGTCTATATCTCAAATAATTAGTTCCGATTATATCTCAAATACCAACTGCGGGGATCTGTCAAGTGTCACTTTCGGCATTTTTGCTTTGTACACCTTCCTTATTGTACCGTCGTATTCTGCCATACTAAGCTTTTCAAGTTGCTTGCGTCCCTTCCTTCGTCCTGCCTCGACACTCATGTTTATCTTCATTACTTCTCCCTTTGCTATCCAGTTCACCAGAAAGTTCCACACGGCTCCTGCACCGTAGGGAAGTCCTTCCAGCAGCATCATTGTTCCCTCGACGGGATAATTCCACATACCTGTCGGGTCATCACCAAGTTTGGCAAGAGGTACGCCCATCGCCATTTCGTACTCGGGCGTAAAAGTTGGGTCTGACACAGCCCATTCGCCATCAATCAAAACTTCCGCAGTTCCGTGGAGCATGAAAGTTCCGAATGCATCATACCAGTCTTTTAAGAACGAAGATGCGCCTACCATGGAATCATACATGGATTCGATAAGGGCGAGACTGTACAACCTGTATCTGGCGGGTAATCCTCCGGCTCTGCACAGTGCCGCAAAGAGAGATAATTGATGAAGGCACGTCCCATTTCCTCTTTTCAGTGTAGCAACTGCTCCGTCCAGCTCCACAAAGGACAGTTTTATATTGTTCTTCACGAAGCTAAAGACTGCCTCGGCATACTCTCTGTCCGATTTTTTGAATGCCCCAAGCTCGTTTGCCAGGGCTATTATCTCGGGAGCGTTCACCTCGCAAAAATGAGTGGACCTCAGATATCTCTCATCCGAATTATTGTAAGACATTTCTTCCCTGTATTCCGGTATGATGTAAGGCAATTCGGGTGGTTTCATGTTTTTTAAATATTTTTTTGCAGCCCTGTTTGCTTTCATCAGCATTATGGGGTGTCTTATTATCGCTTTAATCAATGCAGGCACTGTACGGATAACATTTCTGAACATTCTCCATGGAATTATGTATCCTTTCTCCCTTATTTCTTCTATTTTCTTTAACATTTTACTCATTTACCTCCTTTAAATCGTTCATAAGCATTTTTCTCATCTCCTCGGCGCACCCTCTTATCTCCTCGCCTGCCATTCTTGTCACCTCCGGTTCAAGCACGGGCCCGGGGCGGCCGCATGCAGGGCACCTTTCAAGAAGTTTTACCTTATCGCCTGTAGAGATAAAGCCAGGATAGCTTCCGGCCAGAGAATCAAGAAACGCAAATTTTCCATACTCGTCATATCCAACCGGTTCGTTGTCTTCGTCAAGTACTAGAGGATGATAATAATTGTGAGGTATATGGAAATAATGCCCCTCGGGGCAGTGGGTCATGAAACCGTTTCCCTCGACCATTGCATACAAATCAAGGCATTGCTCCCCGGGGATGTTGAAAAACTTGTTTACCTTTTCCCTAAAGTCCTTGACGGGCATTCTTTTTCGCTCTTGGGTTTTCCATCCGCCCCCAGTAAGCACCGCTCCTCGCTCCCCAAAATCGAATTTCAGCCCGTCTTTATCCATCTTGTTCATCACCATATTCAAAATGAATGGGGCTCCTACAAAAATTATGGGTTCATCGGTCTTTTCCAGCCTTTCAGCCCAGTCTACTATATCATTTACCATTTTTTCATTCATCTTTTTCGATGCCAGTTTTATGGCACCGCTCATCATCTTCTCCTTCAGCCCCTTTGTTCTTCCCATCGATATGCGGATCAAATCCGTGGTGATTTCCCTGTCCATTGCCACACTGACATCTCTTACCACATCAAAAAGAATCGACGTTACTTTCCCAACATAAAGGTTGGTCTTCTGGGGGTGGGGAAACAGCAAATATCCATTGGCATCATATTTCCACCATCTGGAAAGCATTTCCAAGGCAGACCTTGCAATGGAATATTCTGCAGATTTGAAAGTTCTTTCATCCCTTGGAATGAATGTGAATTTTCCGGTGGTGCCACTGCTATAAGCAATTGTTATACCTGAATTGCCGAAACTTTTTATGACATCGTCAAATGACGGATTTTTTTTATCTATTGTAATTTTTGGTATTTCCCCCGTCATTATATTTGCCAGCCATATCGCAAATTCTTTCCCAGACGGATAATCTTTGAAGAATTTATGTGATAAAAGGGGAATTTTTGCCAAGTCATCCACGGTTTTTATATCATCCGGTTTTATCTGGTGCTCCAGACAGTAATCATGATAGAATTTGTTGTTTTCGTAGTGATTATTGAATGCATATTTTATGGCTTTAAGACGGTATTTTTCTGCTTCTTTCACGGAAGTATTATACATACTTTCTGATTCATATATCGCTTTTTCTACAGGCGTAAAACTGTCCCTTGCAGGCATATATGCTTCCAATCTCTTGTTCAATTCGCTGGTTGTTGAAGTAAGCGTCATTTCCATTTTATCTCACGTATGTTTTCAGTCATCGGATATCTATAAATAATGTTTTTCTAAATAATACTTTAAAGAAATTAAAATTTTTTTTAACAATGCTGTTATATCCCCTATCAAATTTGCCTCTCATTCAAAACAACTTTTATATAACACATCGCCATTCCGATTTCATCGCGATTGATATGGCATCTCAAGAGATATTAGAATCAGTTAAAAAGGCAATAGATGACGAGCATAATCCTAAAAGGAACTTTAGGCAGTCTGTCGACATAGTGGTAAATCTAAAGGATGTGGATATGAGCAACCCGGAAAATCGTATAGACGAGGAGATATCTCTGCCGGGAGGGAGGGGTGAAAATGCAAAGATAGGTGTATTCGCAACCAGCGAGATGGCTCTGAAAGCTAAAGATGTGGCAGATATTGTGTTCAAGCCAGAGGATATAGAGGAACTGGCGAAGGATATAAAAAATGCCAAAGGCGTAGCGGAGAATTATGATTTCTTTATTGCAGAGGCTCCTCTGATGCCCACGGTCGGTAAATTCTTGGGTAGATTCTTCGGTCCACGCGGAAAAATGCCAAGACCTATTCCGCCTACTGCGGATATATTGGCAGAGGTAGAAAAACTCAGGAATATGGTCAGAATTCGTTCGAAGGATAAAATTACATTACATTGTTTGGTCGGCAAGGAGGATATGGATGCCGAGGTGATATCAGGCAATATCGGGGCTATTTTAAAAGCGGTGGAGGAGAAACTGGAAAGGGGAATGATGAATGTAAAGTCAGTATACGTTAAGACTACGATGGGCGTTTCTGTAAGGGTGGTATGATGCCGGCAGATTGGAAGATAAAAGAAGTCGAGGGACTTAAGGAATTGATTTCTTCTTATCCGGTTGTTGGAATAATCGGGATAAGGGGCATACCTGCATCACAGATGCATGAAATGAGGAAAACCCTCAGAGGGAATGCTGTTGTCAGAGTGTCAAAGAACCGTCTTATTCAGCATGCATTGGTGGATGAGAGGAAATTATCCAAACTTTCGGATTATATCGAAGAGGAGAGTGCCATACTGGCAACAGATATGAACTCTTTCAGGATTTTCAGACAGCTTGAAAAGGCAAAGATGAAGGCGCCCGCAAAGGGAGGTGAAATTGCACCGGATGATATTATCATAGAAAAGGGAAAGACACCTTTCAAGCCCGGTCCTATTGTTGGTGATCTTCAGAAGGTTGGTATACCCGCTGCCATAAGGGGAGGTGGTGTGGTCGTAGAAAAGACTATTACTCTCGTCAAGAAAGGGGAGGCTATTCCTCCGAATGTGGCAAAGATGCTCACCAGGATGGATATATATCCGCTGGAAGTGGGACTTAATGTGAGGGCCATATACGAGGAAGGGCTGATGTTCACTCCGGAAACACTGGGTGTTGATGTGGATGAAGTAGCAAACAATTTCCGCAAGGCAGCCCAGAATGCAGTTGCATTATCTCTGGAGGTGGGATATCCGGCAAAAGAAATTGCACCGCAGCTCCTTCAGAAGGCTTATCAAAATTCATTTAATCTGGCTATGGAATGTGGTATGTATACCCCGGAAACCATAGGAGAATTCATAAAGAAGGCTCATCGGCAAGTATCAGTTCTTACGAAAGAATTAAAAAGCGAAGCTGAATGATGAGGAAGGTGAAATAGATGGAATATGTATATGGAGCGATGCTTCTCCACTCTGCCGGGAAAGAGATAAATGAAGGCAACCTGAAGAATATAATGGAAGCAGCAGGCATAGGTGTAGATGATGCCAAAATAAAAGTGCTGACGTCATCACTGGAAGATGTAAACATAGAGGAAGTAATATCAAAGGCTGCCGTTGCCCCTGTTGTTGCGGCTGCACCAGAAGCTGCAAAGACCAAGGACAAGGAAGAAAAGGAAGAAGAGAAGGCAGAGAAACCGAAGGAAGAAGTAAGCGAAGAAGAAGTAGCAGAAGGACTGGGCGCTCTTTTCGGATAATCATACCCGCCCCCGCTTTTTCCACACAGTGTACAGGGCTAACATTTAGCTCTGACTTTTTATTTTGTCTTTTAGATATTCTTTTATCTTATCTCTGTCTGTTGTATCAAAGCCAAAATACTCGTAAAAATAGGTGGTGACTTCCAGTATTTTTGTCCTTCCATACTTCTTGGATTTTATGAATCCGAGTTCCTCGAGTTCTCTGGCATGCTCATATATTCTGTTGCCAACCATGTTTTTTATCTCTGACTGGACTACCGGCTGGTAATATGCGATAAGTGCCGCTGTCTTCAGAAGTTTCTTTGGCACTTCCATTCCAGAAAGCTTCCGTCCATATTCTGCATATTCGGCACGAAGCTGCATTGCATATTTATCGCCCGCCTTTGAAACCTCTATGGCTGTTTCCCTGCTCCCTCCCCTGGCCTCGTACTCCCCGATAAGCGATGTTATGGCTTTTATAACCTCTTTCTTTCCCGTATTGACGGCATCACATATCTCCTCAACTGACACCGGACGCCCTGCGGAAAATAAGGCAGCTTCCACGATTCTTATCTTATCTGCTTCTGCTTTCATGGTGGTGGGTATTCTTTATATAAATTGTCCCGTAGGGAAAATCCTCCTGCCATATCACTATCTTGTTTTCTTTTACAAGGAAGAGCAGGGAAGATATTGCCATAACCAGTTCTTCTTTATCATTTTTGTTGCATATATCGCTTAATGGCATCGCTCTGCCATTTAACTTGCTGAGCCGGCCCAGTATTATCTTTATTTCCTCCTCGATGTTCTCCTGGTGGGTATTTCCTCCCGCCTCCCTCCCCGCCTGCTCCGCAAATCTTTCCCGTTTTTCCTTTCGGTTTTTCCTTCTTTCCTCATTTACTTTTATCTCGCTTCGCGCCTCTTCAAAAGCGTTTATAAGTTCCACGAGCGTTACTTTTCTTTCTCCCTTTCTTCTGATTTTTTCCTGCAGGGGCGGGCCATTCTCTATTACGGCTCTCGTATAAAAGTAGCCTTCGTCCTCCATATACCAGTCGGGTATCGCTCCCCATTCGTCCTCGTTTTCCTCCTTCTCATCGAGCAGGCTTACCATATGGTCCGACTGCAGTTTGAGCACCTTCCATGCCATCAAAATTATTCTGCCCGCCGTGATGAGGTCGATCACCTCGGAATGTTTTACCCTGTTGAGATACATTTTTGAGAACGAGGCAAGGTCTATATCCCATGGGTCAAGCTGTTCCTCCATTACGAGTTCAAAGGTGAGTGCTATTGCCCTGTCAAACGGGTCCTTTAGGTAAAGACCGCTTTTGTCGCCAGCCATCTCTATGTATTTTTCTATGCTCTCCTTCCGTGCAACATCCTCCTTTTGCATAAGTATATGACTTACTATTTCTTCCTTCATTTTACCTCAACAATTTCTTCTACCTGGGACATGTTGACACTTCCAACGAGCATTGATATTCCATCCTGCATCGCTACTCCATAGATGTGGTCTGCCTTGTTCAGCGTGATTCTTCTGAGGGATATTGATATGAATTGTGTATTCATCGAGCGTTCCCTTACCATATCTGCAACCCTTTCCGCATTTTTTCCATCGAGAAACATATCCACTTCATCCAGAACGTAGAAGGGAGACGGGTCGTATGATTGAATCGCAAAAATGAATGCCAGAGATGCCATGCTTTTTTCGCCTCCTGAAAGGGCGTTCAGACGCATCGCCTTCTTTCCTTTTGGTCTGGCTTTTATTATAAGTCCTCCTTCAAATATGTTATCTGGATTTTCGAGAAGAAGCTCCGCGTTTCCACCCCCAAGAAGCTCTGTATATATCCTCTCGAAGTTATCCTTTACAGCTTCATAAACAACGTAGAACGAATCCTTCTTCTTCTTTTCTATTTCGTTTACAAGCCGGATTAGATTCCTTCGTTGCTCCTTCAGCCGGTTCATATCATCCTCAAATTTTTGTCTTCTTTTATCCTGCCTCTCATACTCCTCCAGTGCCATCATATTCACCGGCTGGAGTCTCTCCATTTTTCCTTCCATGTCCTTTATTCTTATCTTGAGTTCATCTACTTGGGCAAGTTCCTCCTCATCAAATTCACAATTTTCTGTCTCCAGTATCATTTCCGCCAGAGTTTGCTCAAGTGTTGGCAGGCGTGATTTCGCCCGGGATATCAAATCAAGGGACGTCTCCGTTTTTGTGGAAAACGAATCTATTTTATTCTCTATTTCCACGCTCTCCTTGTACAGGTTGTCCCTTTCCTTCGTGAGCCCCTTCATCTTTCCGAGCATGTTTTTCTCGACTTCCATTAGGGCTTCCATATTATCCTTGTTTTCAGAATATATTTTGTTCAGTTCCTTTATTTCCAGACTGTATTTCTTTTCCTTCTTATCTATCTCGCCAATCCTGCTCCTCACTTCTTTCTCCCTTTCCGCCACCACCGCCATCTCCTTTGACAGTGTCTTTATTTCCGATGAGATATTTCTTTCATTCTCCCTGAGTCTCTCGATATTCTCCCTGAGATGTTCGACCCTGTCGGTTATTTCCTTCTTGCTGATTTCCCTTAAGCTGCCTTCCGTATTCTCCCGCTCCCTTTCCATCTCTTCAATCGACGAAGTCTTCGAACTCATCTCGGCATCAACCTGTTTCATCTCGCTGTCCAGTTTCTCGTATTCCTTCCTCTTCTTCTTCAGCTCGTTCAGTATGATATTCAACTTTCCTTCGAACTCCTTCCGCCTGATTTCAAGCCTTCCCACTTTGTCATCAACTTCGCCGCCAGATTCTCTGAGTTCCTTATCCACATTTGCTACCCGCTCCCTTGTCTCAATCAGTTTTTCAGATAACATCTCCTGCTGGCGGGTAACTTCCATCAGCCTTCTCCTTATCTCGCCTACTCTCCTTTTGTCCGTATCCCCGAAAGAAACGCTCTTCGGAACGCTTCCCCCGACCATGGCACCGGATGCTTCTATTATCTCCCCGCCAAGTGTCACCAGACGCACGCCACCCATGGCAGAGCGGGCGGCATCCAGATTTTCCATTACAATGGTATCCCCAAAGACATACCAGAATGCCGGACGGTACTCCTCATCAAATCTTACCAGGTCTATGGCGAAGCCGAGGGAACCGTTTTCCCTGACCGTCATCAATGCTTTTCCTCTTGGCTTTCCGACAACCATCTTGTTTAGCGGCAGGAAGGTAGTCCTTCCATAATCATTTTTTTTCAGGTAACTTATGCATTCGGAGGCAACCCTGTCGTTATCGACAACAATTGCTTCTGCCCTCCTTCCCGCCGCCACCCCCAGTGCCCTGCGATATTTTTCGTCCACTTCCCCGAGTTCCGATATGCTTCCGTGAATCCCCTTTATTATCCCGTTGTCTCTGACCTTCAGCATCTCCCTTGTGGCCCTCGTGTAGCTGCTTGCATCCTCTTTTGCCTTCAGTCGGGAAAGTTCCCTCTGGAGATGGAGCAGTTCCCTGTCAAGCTTTTGCAGCGCCTCGGATATTTCTGCCTCCTCCTTCTTTCCGTCGAACATCTCTTTCTCGAGCCTTTCCCTTTCCTTTCTCTTATCCTTCTCCGCCTTTCCAATCTCGCCTATCTGCCATTTTATATCTTTTAGCTCGAACTCGTACGTGTTCTTGTTTTCCTCAAGCTCGGATATCGATACTTCAAGGGTGTCCGCCTGCTGGCGGAGCCGGTCTTTCTTCAGTTCGAATTCATGAAGATTCTCTCTCTCCGATTCATATCCTTTCTTTATCTCGGCAAGCTTTCTGGTAATATCCATTGCCCTTCTGTCGGAATGGGCAACGTTCTCCCTGATTTTTTTCAGTTCGTTCTCCCTGATTTTTATTTCCTTTGTTTTGCCAGCAAGCTCGTCCTCGAGTTCGCCCACCCGTTTGCCGTAATTCTCTATTTCCTTCTTTAGCCTGATGAGATTGCCGTCTAGTTCCTTCTTTTCCCCCTTGTTATCTGATATCTCCTTCGTGAAGTAATTGATTTTCTCCTTTGCTTTTATCATCTCCTCTCTGGCAATGTTCGTCTTATCCTTGATTTCCTCCACCTCCGCCCCACCGAGCCCCGCTATCTTTTCTTCGAGATTTTGAAGGTCGATTTGCTTTTTTCTGTACTGCTCCCTCAGAACCTTGATTTCCTTATCCAATCGTTCCCTTTCATTTTGATAGGAATTAATCTGCCTTTCCACCTCACCGATTTCCTTTTCAACCTCAAGTCTCTTCTTGTATGAAAGCATCGCCTTCGATTTTTTGAGTTCTCTGTCCAGTTCCTTGTATTCCAAAGCCCCGTCTCTCTCATCCTTTAATTTCCTGAGCTGGCTGTTTATCTCCTTCAGTATTATTCCCATGTATTCGAGGTTTTTCTCAACCTCTCCCCTTTCCCTCTCGGATTTCTCTATATCTCTGTCAAATTCCGAAACGCCGGCGATATCATCCAGTACCCTTCTTCTTGGTACATCTCCCATCTCCACGATGGCAGTGACATCACCCTGCTGCACTATGCTGTTGGCAGAAATATTGGATGATGATAAGAGGTGCACAAAATCTGAAAGGGATGCGGCCCTATTATTTATATAAAAATAGCTATAGTAGTTATCGGGATTATCGGGAGTAGGGGCACGCTTTACCTTTCTGGTAAGAATAACCTCGCCGTTTTCATCCTCGAACACAAGGGAAACTTTGCAGTGGTCAACATTTTTCTCTCCGTTGTATATTAAATCTGTTAGGCGTCCCGCCCGTATTATTTTTGAGCTTTTTGGACCCAGAACAAATAAAATCGCATCGGATATATTTGACTTCCCCGACCCGTTGGGACCTGTTATTGCAGTGAAACCCGGCAGAAACGGCACTTTAACCCTTTTTCCAAAAGACTTAAAGTTCTCTAGCTGCACTTCTCTAAGGTACATAGGTCCCATCCCTCTGGGAAAATAATATAAACATCATATATAAAATTGTTGATGTTTATTTTGGTTTGTCTTTACTGTGTCTTCTCCCCAATTTTACAGAGTGAGTAGTAGTAGTAAAGAAGAAGTAAAACGAATATATTATATACCGGTATACAATATACCTTTATGGCAACTACCATAAAAGTGAGTAAAGAGATCCTTCATGAGTTGAAGAAATTAAAAAAAGAGAAGAAAACAAAATCGTATGGAGAAGTAATAAGTGCCCTCATAAGGGAGGAAAAAAAACTAAAAAAATCTCATTTTGGCAGTTTGCCTAAGTTGAAGGAGTTCAGGAGGGAAGAAATTGACCGTCTTGATTGATTCATGGGCTTGGATAGAATATTTTAAAGGGAGTGAATATGGAAAAGATGCAAAAAAGTACGTTGAAGGGGATGAAAAAGCGATAGTATCCACGATAAATATTGCCGAAGTTTATAGATGGATATTGGGATTTTATGATGAAAAAAAGGCAGAAGAGGAAAGAAAGACAATGAAAGAAAGGTGTTTTTTAATCCAGGTAGACGAAGAAATTGCTGTCATGTCTGCAAAAATAAAACATAAAGAAAAGATGGGATTGGGTGACGCCATTATATATGCAACGGCAAAAAATGAAAACGCAGTCCTTTTAACTGGAGATCCAGATTTTAAAGGAAAGGAAGATGTGATATTCATAGGCGAAAATAGGACAAAGACAAGTTAAAGATTCAAAACCTCATAAGAAAAAGAAAAAAGAAATATATTTATATATTTGAGACAGTTTTAATTTTACTATGGCCAGCGAAGCTATACTGAAAGATATACATAAGGAGCTTCTATTCATCCGTAGAAAACTTGAGGAAATGGAAGAAATCATTTTACCAACCGAAAAATTGCCAGAAGAAGAAATTAAGGAAATAAAAAAATTAAGGGAGCAATCGGTAAACGGTGAGAATATTAGATGGGATGAACTAAAGGAAAAAATTTTGTGATTTCATATTTGAAATTGTCATCCATAAAAAGTTTGCCAAGAAATTTGGAGAGGTAGAAAAAGGGCATATGGAGAAAATAGCAAATCTTTTTGAAACGTTAAAAACTGATGCTATTCCATGGAAAAAGTATGATATAAAGAAAATTGAAGGAGAAATGGATACTTACAGAGTTAGGATAGGAGTTTACAGATTAATTTATTTTGTTGATAAAGACAATAAAATAATCCATGCTTTGAAAATTGAAAGAAGAGAAAAGGCTTATAGATAAAAGTAAGCGTAAAAAGAAAATCTATGACAACAAGAATTGGTATGACCGTCATCCTAATTATTTACGGCCTTACTCGTTCTTTTTAAGCAACGGCAAAAATACCTTGAAGTAGAGGGCTTCAAAACGCTTGGAAAATTTATCAGGTTTAACATCTGAATGCATGATAACGTCGTCTATGTCTTTTCTGATTGCAGGCATGTCATCCTCCCGTATTTCCAGCCGTGTTTTTTCCTGTTTTCCCAGATAAAGTCTTATTGCTTCTCCCAGTTCCTTTCCCATAACACCGTAAATTTTTCCATGCTTGCTTTCAACATATTTCTTAAATTCCTGCCATGCCTTTAAATCTTGCCTGTCGAGACGCAGACCTACGGACTTGCATCCATTCTCGTTCTTACTTCTCTTATTCACATTTATAGTCATATTTTTACTCATTCGCTTATTCGCTTACTCATCTATCGCCGGTTCGTCGGTTTGTTAATAAAATAAAAAGACAATCAAAAAAGAAAAAAGGAAAGAGGGTTTTGTTTGTGGAATTTGTTGCTATGTTTAGTATGTTATTTTTGCAGACCAGATAGGTGTGTCACTGTCTATATCAAACACAGTTGTTGTCTTGCTGGTATCAATATTTGCATTGGCGCTTTCGATCTCTATTGTGTCGCCAGCGCTTATTTTCCCGTCTGTTGCAGAGATTCCACCAGAAGTTATCGTTACTTTATACCCTGACAGAACTTGTGTGGTTGCATCGCCTGTCCATACATCTTTCCCGCCGATATTAATCTTTATGTCTTCCCATCCAAGACCGCCTGTAGCAGTCAATACCTGATAGTTTACGGTATTATTCGTAGCATTTGTGGCATCATAGTCTGTTTGTGCCAAGTTTACACTTGCACTTGTTCCGCCTCCACCACCGAATCCGCTCACCCATACGTATATGGTTGCTGCCAGTACGACGGTTATTGCCACCATCAAAATAACGGCGATGATGGGGCTGACACCCGTCGTGTCCTTCCACATTTTCCCTATTTTTTTACTTATTTTTTGTTTGGTCATTTTTATCACCATTTCCGTATATGACAGGCTATATATAAAACTTTCTATTTTTGATGGTATATTACTATCAGAATGCTACTATTATGCTATTGTGAAATAGGGGCAAAGCCCCTATAACCCCATTCCGCCTTCGTTCCTCGGCAAGCCCTTCGGGCATGCCGCATCTCACTCGGCGGTGAACCCAAGCAGCCGCCGCTGAGTATCGTCCGTAACAGTAACTCCATGATGATGTTGTTGTCCCCCCAGATAGGTACTCGATTCCTTCAAGTTTATTTTTCCTGTTGACTCATGATGCTCA
>CAZSHJ010000015.1:0-29520 GCA_964606745.1 uncultured Thermoplasmatales archaeon
TTGCCGAGGAACGAAGGCGGAATGGGGTTATAGGGGCTTTGCCCCTATTTCACCTACTTTTATCTTTCTGTACCCATTGAATATGGGGGCTATTTTTAACTCTTGGATCATGTCTTCTGCATCTTTTCGGCTTAGAGGAAACATTCTGAACGAAGTATCCATATATAATTCAGTCATTACACCTCCTGCACCACACATTAATATTTCCCCTAATTCGTTATGATGTGTTGTTCCAAGAATAAATTCAAACCCTTTTACCATCTCCTGTACTTCCACTTTTTTATTAAAACGCTTTTTTAACTTTAAAAAAGTTTCTCTCAATTCTTTCTCGCTTTTAATATTTAGATAAACTCCTCCATAATCTGTTTTGTGGTATATTTTGTTAGAATGTATTTTGCATGCAACAGGAAAATTCAGTTCCATGTTTTCTATCTCCTCTTCATTTTCTATTACACAGGAACTTGGAATTTTAATCCCGTATTTGCAAAGTGAGGTTGTTAAATCGTGATTATCGGAAGGAGCATCATTGTTTTGCTCATGGATTTCTCTCTTAAGCCACCTGCCCCTAAAAGCAAGGGCATTCATTGCACCCATTGCCCTGTTTATACTGGGATATACCAATATATCCTTCTCGGCTTCCTTAGTACTGTCACCATCCATACCAGTTATATTGTAAAGTATGGGTTTGCCTGTTTTACGGGACATGTCATCGACGACTCCGAGCAGGCTATCATCTATCTGAGATGGATGAAATTGCAGCAGGCACAGTATCATATCAACATCATCACAATTTCCGACTATTTCAAGGGCATTGCTGTACATTTCATTGGTGGCATCGGCAGTTAGATCAACAGGGTTGCCGCAGGAGGCAAAAGGAGGTAAAACTCTTGTCAATTTGTCTACAGTTTCACGGTCAAATTCTGTCAGGCTTAATTCACTGAAAAGAGGTATATGGTCTGTTGCAATAATCCCCAGCCCACCAGCTGACGTTATAATTGCAATTTTTCCTCCATATGCTTTTTTATATTTAGAGAAGGATTTCGTGAAATCCATAATTTCTTCCAGATTATGGGCTTCTATAACTCCGTTTTGTGCCATTATATCACTCATCAAACGGGATGAAATATTGGAAATTTTTCCCGTATGGGATATGATTGCCCTGTTAGATTTTTTGTTGTTTCCTGCCTTCATCAATACCACTGGTTTTTTGGTGGATATTTTTTTGCATTTCATAAAAAATTCCTTGGCATTTGAAAAAGATTCCAAGTACAAAGATATCACATCTGTTTTTCTGTCTTCCTCCAGAAAATCCAGAAATTCGTTTTCATCCAAATCTATCCTGTTTCCCAATCCTGCAAAGAGGGATACTCCCAGCCCCTCCTTTGCCATCTCTTCCATTAAAATGACTCCTATGGAACCGCTCTGGGCCAAAAATGCAATATTGCCTTCAACAAATTTAATGTCAGGAATAAATATGGTATTCAGGTTTTTATCGGGAATTAGCATGCCGACAGTATTTGGCCCTATAACTCTGCATCTATTGCCTGCAATTCTCTTCAATTCATCCTCTTGTTCCTTCTGTCCCGTTTCACCAAATCCCCCTGCAATAATTATGGCAAGTTTTACACCTTTATCGACACAGGTCCTAAGAGCGTCTTTGCTTTTTTCTGCTGGAAGTGTTATTATTGCCCAGTCAATTTCATCATCTATTTCTCCTATGCTTTTGTGGCATTTCAAACCTTCAATTTTTGCTCTGTTCGGGTTTATCGGGTAAATCTTGTAGAAATCCTTTAAATTTCTGAGAACTATATTTCCGGGCTTTCTCCCATCTGACGAAGCACCTATTATCGCTATTTTTTTAGGGTTGAGAAACTCAGTAATTTTCATAGAAAAAATTTATGCCCAGATCTCCTAATGTCTCGAAGAATTTTTTTTGAGTTTCTTTGTCATACTTATTTATGTCTATTTCTACATTCTCAAACTCCCCAACATATTCTTTACACATTTTTATCATGTTAGAATATTTAGTAACATATAAATACATTTGTTCTATTATATTGTAACAAATATATAAAAACATGGTGAAAAAATGAATAAACGTAACACAACACTGTTTAAAAGTAATAAAATACTTGATGAACTCCTTATAGATGCCCGACAGGGAATACAGAAGATAGCTGAGAAATACAAAACATATCGGCAGAGAGTCTGGAGGGAAATAAAAAGAATGGAGGAAAACAAAACAATATGGGGCTATACTGCAGTGGTGGATGAGGAAAAGATGGGATGGAAACTTTTCATGATATTCATGAAAATGAAACCGTTGACGATAGAGCAGGTGAAAGAACAGATAGAAAGGCACAAACAGGATGTTCCCGGAAAGTTGGCCGTTAGGTTGATAGATGCGTACTATGTAAACGGCACGTATGACTGGATAGTGATTTTTGCGGCGGAAAACTGGACAACGGCAAGAAAATATTATGACAATATACGAAAAGAGTACGAATCGAGCCTTCTTGAAAAGCCCGAGATGGACGATGTTATCTTTTCTACCATAAGATGGGGAAAGATAAATCCTCAGATAGAAAGACTGTACGACTTTGTGTCCCCCTGAAATCTTGGAATTATAATTGCATCAAATTTACGTTTCTCATAGGCGATTCTTATTTATGTTTGCAAGAATCGATAAATGCTGTTGAGTTATCCCACCTAGCAATTTTAATCCACTTTTTTTTCAGGCAGAAACATATTATTGCAATAAATATTCTGTAGTCGCATGAATACTCATATTTTATTAATTCTGCGTCGTTAATGACTAATTTGTATGGTTTGCTATTTTGAATATTCTTTGATAACTTTTCAACAACATTTTTCATCTCATCGTGGTTTAATATGATGGGATTTAAATTGTTTTCATCTTTCAGTTTTAAAAAGCTAAAATAATATTTATTGTTTTTTACAAAAAAGTTTTGAAGATCTATTAGTTTTTGATATGAAGTATCTATGAGTTCTAAAAGTGTTTTCACGTTATGGGCAGCAAGGAGTAAATCTGCTTCTTTTCTTTTGAATAGGGATTCAGGGGCATTATGTTTATCCTTTACCGAGAAAGAAAAAATTAATGTTAATTTCTCTCTAATTTCATTTTCTCTTATGGGATGAAATGTATTTTTGAAAATTAATTCCCAGTTTCCTTTAACATCAAGTATAATTTTTTTATAGTGCGTTCTGTCACAATTATATAAATCATTTATAAAATTTTGTCCCCCGATTCTACTTTTTTCTTCCTTTTCTTTAATATTATCTATATACAAGTTTATTTCTTTGCCCAATCTTCTTCGCCATTTATTCCCAAACTTTATTGTAAGAATATTGAATAAAAATTTTCTCAGTTTATTTTCAGTATAATCGGTTAGTAATCTGGATGCTGAGAAGAACTCGCGATTATAAAATTCTTCCCTAAAATTATGTAGTTGTTTTTTGTCGTTTAAATTTAGATCTGGAGAAGATAAGTCCATCACAGAATTCCATCTAATGCAGTTATCTAATAATGCTGTCAATGACTTAAATGCCCTCTCATAATCTACACAAATCTCTGCTGATTTAATGAGGTTTATTTGAATATCATTTTTCCTAATGTAACCTATTTTATTGAAGTATTCTATAAACTCTGGACTTGAGAGCCAACTTTCAGAGAATTTTTCGTATAGATTTTTTAGTCCCCCTACATCAGGGTACTTTCCTTCTGTTACATAAAATATGGTTTCTAATAGGGTTATTAAAGGTTTTGTGGTTTCTTTAATTATTTTGTCGTTACTTATAATGCCTTTTTCAGAACTTTTGTGTCTAAGTATTTTCTTGTGCAATACAATAGTGTCTTCCAATCCTATAATAATTTTTGTCCCCCAATTACGATTTGATTTAATTATGTCATTCAATTTAGTTGCCTCTTCGGACTCAATACCCATCAGGGTTGGCTTTTGATGCCTCTCTTTTACAAATAATTTTATTAAGTAGTCGTCTAGTCTATAACTGTATTTGGTATTGATATCGTTATCAAAATCCAATATTTCCTTAGATAAGCCCCACCTAAAGTTATCTTTTTTACCCTCATATTTTTGAATTAATCCACAATTAAATAGTACCCCAAAAATCATTGGAAACGAGTTAAATATTTTAGAATTCTCCTTAACAAACTTATTTTCATATATTTTTACAAGCATTTGTATTGATAGGAAAAATTTATCTTGGTGATTTTTTAATATATTCTTTAGTTTGCCGAAGTTATCACTAAGTTCTCTATGTTTATTTAGTTCGCTATATATCAGGTTAAGAATATCTTTGGAAAGCTGAGCTCGTAGATATACAAAATCAAATTCAGATTTGGTTAATCTGCCCATGATGGCATCAACAATATCTCTGGAAGTGATATCTCTTGGGAGTCTGCTTTTTAATGCTAAATAGTAGTTTTTTATTTCGCTCCTCTTAACCTTTGGAGGGTCGTCTTTATCTTGAGCGAATGCAGAAAATCTCTTATTAATCATTTCAAAAGCTTGATCGACTGTTATCTCCGGTATACTCTCCAAATCTTTTCTCGATCCAATCAATGAGGGGTTGGCTGTTAGTTCCCCAAACCACCTATTACTACCTGCAATGAAAGTCCCAATAGGAATTTCCTCACGGATAAAAAAATCTATGGTATTCTGGAGCCCATTAATGAATTTATAGGCTTGCTCAATATACGATTCTTCTTTATGCAAACCATCTATAAAAATGATGAATCCTATATACTTCGTATTTGATATAATTGCTTTCATAATGCCTGCTAAAGTCGATTTGTTTGTTTCATGGAAAATGTTTCTTGCATCTATGCTAAAAATTTCTTTGTATTTATCTGCTAACTTTGAAAATAACATTGTATAAAAATTTCTTTTAATAATATCAACATCTTTTTCTGCATCAACTATAATGTGGATTGGTAATAAGCTGTTATAAACTAAAGGTCTTTTTAAGTAATCAAACAAAGTGGTTTTTCCACATCCAAACTGTCCACAAATAACAACTGATTTATGTAGAAACTCTTCAGGGTTTTGGCTTGCTATGGCATAATACTTAGAGAAAGTTTCTGTTTTTAAAACAATTTCATCATAAAACTTCTCTGGTATCTTAGAAAGCCCATCAGTTGTAGGGAAAGGGTTTCTCTCTAATCCCAATCTCTTATACCATATAATGTTCTCATCAGGTGGTAAAGTTTTTTGTTGATAGTCTGTAATTTCAATATCTTTTTCTGTTATTTCGATATTTTCAAATCGGTCTATCCTAGATTTAAATTTTTGAAGTCTTTCCTCTTCTTCTTTTATTCGCTCGGCTTTTTCTTCCAATTTTTGTTCGCGTCTAGAAAATCTTTCCTCGATTTCCTTTTCTACTTCCTCTTTTACTTTGTTTCTAAGTTCCTGCTCTTTTTTCGTAAGATATTCTTTCTTATGTAATTGATTTAAGTCATCTATGGAAATAAAAGATTCTTGATCTTTCTGAATCGCCAAACTTTTTTCAAATGATTCAAAATCTTTTTCATATATATATTTCTTTAAAAATTCTGATTTATCTACTGCAATTCTTATTCCCCCTATATCGGTGAAAATGCCATTTTTTATGCAATACCCAATTGTGGCTGTAGATAATTCATGGTTCTTTGGCTTTCCCCCATGCGGTTTTACATGTTTATTATAAAATTTGTGAAAATTTTTCTTTACTGAGTCTAAATTTTTTTCGGAAAACAAAATTTTGATATTATCCCTAATAAACTTATCTGTGAGCTTTTCTACTTGATTTAAATAGACTTGATGCACATGTATAATACGGTGTTGGTTTTTTAAGTTTATTGAGTTTTTATACAAAAATCCATAAGTACTTACTATGAATGACTATTATAGAAACAAATAAAACTGGATTAGCTAAATCATGTCCATCATGTTTAAATATCAAAATGCAATGTGGTGAGCGAGGCGAATACATGGAAAAAGCTGGAATTGTTGGCTATGGGGGGTATGTCCCCAAATACAGAATAAAGGCAGATGAGATAGCGAGAGTATGGGGGAAGAACGGAAAGAGCGTGTCTGCCGGTCTTGGCGTTTACGAGAAATCTGTTCCTGGTATTGATGAAGATACTGCCACAATATCGGTTGAGGCGGCACGCCGTGCAGTCTATTCATCCGGTATAGACCCCAAGGAAATAGGGGCAGTGTATGTTGGCTCCGAATCACATCCGTATGCTGTAAAGCCCACGGCAACCATTGTCGGGGAGGCAATAGGTGCGACACCTGACATGACGGCAGCCGATTACGAGTTTGCATGCAAGGCCGGAACTGCAGCCATCCAGACCTGTATGGGTCTTGTAATATCAGATATGGTAAAATATGGATTGGCTATTGGCACTGATGTCTCGCAGGCCGCGCCGGGTGATGCACTTGAATACGCCGCATCTGCAGGAGGTGCCGCTTACATCATAGGAAAGGACAATATGATTGCAGTGATAAACGAAACCGTTTCCTATACGACCGACACACCTGACTTCTGGAGAAGGGAAGGGGAGCCGTATCCGGGTCATGGAGAGCGTTTCACGGGAGAACCGGCATATTTTCGCCATGTAATCAGCTCTACAAAAAAGCTTATGAACAAGATGGGAACGGAATCTCCCGATTATACCTATGCCGTTTTTCATCAGCCGAATGGAAAGTTTCCCATGAGGGCAGCAAAGAGACTCGGTTTTTCGAAGGAACAGATGGAAGAGGGGCTTCTCTCCCCAATTATAGGAAATACATATTCTGGTTCAACACCACTTGGTCTGTCTGCAATACTTGACGTGGCACAGCCGGGAGACAGAATACTTGTAACATCTTATGGTTCCGGAGCCGGCTCTGATTCTTTTGATATCACTGTCACCGATAAAATAGAAAATTATCCGAGAAACAACATAAGAAAGATGATAGAGGACAAGGTATATCTCGATTATGCTTTTTATATGAAACACAGAGGTGAGTTTAAATGAGAGAAGTTGCCGTAATTGGCAGTGGAGTAACAAAATTTGGCGAGTTGTGGGACAAATCTCTCGCCGGCTTGGTGGCAGAGGCAGGCATATCCGCTATAATGGATGCAGGGATAGACGGCACGGATATAGATGCCATGTACATCGGGGGAATGTCTGCCGGCAGATTTGTGGGACAGGAACATCTCGGCTCTCTTGCAGCGGAAGTTTCGGGGCTCAGCGAACTTCATATTTCGTCTACAAGAGTGGAGGCGGCATGTGCATCGGGCGGTCTTGCCCTTCATTCCGGATATCTTGCTGTCGCATCCGGAGCATATGACATGGTGGTTGTCGGCGGGGCAGAGAAAATGACAGATGTTGTGGGAAAAGAGGCAACAAACATACTTGCATCGGCTGCTGACAGGGAATGGGAAGCTTTTCTCGGTGTCACTTTCCCGGGGTTGTACGCACTTATGGCCCGTTACCATATGCATAAGTATGGTACGACATCGGAGCAGCTGGCAAAGGTTGCCGTCAAGAACCATTACAACGGCTCGTTTAACCCGAAGGCCCAGTACAATAGAAAGATAACCGTGGAGGATGTTTTGAATTCCACGATGGTTGCAGACCCGCTTCATCTCCTTGATTGCAGTCCCATAACCGACGGGGCGGCAGCAGTTGTTATCACATCCCTTGACAAGGCAAAGGAGTATGCAGAAGAACCGATAAAAATTCTTGCATCCGCACAGGCATCCGATAGCATTTCCCTTGCAGGTAGAAGTCGACTGGACGCTCTTCCTGCTACCACGGCGGCTGCATCAAAAGCTTACAGGCAGGCAGGGTTGGAACCATCCGGCATAGATTTTGCAGAGGTTCATGACTGTTTCACAATAGCGGAGATAATGGCGATAGAAGATTTGGGATTTGTAAACAAAGGAGAAGGCGGCAAAGCCATGGATGAAGGACTTACAGAATTGGATGGTAAGCTTCCCATCAACACGTCAGGAGGGCTTAAGTCAAAGGGTCATCCTGTGGGTGCAACAGGCATAGCCCAGATACACGAACTTATCCTTCAGCTGAAAGGCAAGGCTGATAAGAGACAGATTGAAAAAGCAGAGGTGGGCATGGCTCACAATATAGGTGGGTCGGGAGGGACCGCTGTCATTCATATTATGGAGGCGATATAAATGGGTGTAGCAAGATATTGGAGAGAGATACCTCAAAGATATAATCTAATGGGTACGAAATGCAAATCATGCGGAAAGGTGTATTTCCCGCCAAAGGCAATATGTCCCTCATGCAGGAGAAAATCAGTAGGAAAAATGGAAGATTATAAACTCAAAGGCACAGGGACTATTGAGACATACACCATAATCTACGCTCCCCCTCCATATTTCGAGGGAGAAGAACCATATGCCATTGCATTGATAAAAATGGATGAGGGATGCAATATGATGGGACAGATAGTCGACTGTGAACTGGGTGAGATACACATAGGAATGAAAGTGGAGTCATGCTTCAGGAGAATAGAAGAAGACGGCAGCAGCGGTGCCATCCAGTACGGATATAAATTCAGAAAAGCAGAGTAGGCAAAAAGTTTATTGTGTACTCGTGCATACTATATATAAAGTGAGATGAGAATATGGCAGATATAAAAATACAGAATATGGTTGCATCGACGGTTATAGCAAAGGAACTGAATCTTAATAAAATATTGAATTCAATAGAAAATACAAAGTACAATCCAAACCAATTTCCGGGGCTTGTTTATCATATAACCAAACCAAAAGTGGCGTTTCTGCTTTTCAAGAGCGGGAGGGTTATATGTACGGGAGCAAAAAATATAGGGGATATAAGAAATGCAGTGGGACAGTTATACCCAAAGATGAAAGAGCTGGGATTTGATGCAATAAAACCAGAAGTAACTATCCAGAATATTGTGGCATCTGTGGATTTGCATGTAAAACTCAATCTTCTGGAACTGTCACTTGCCCTTGGACTGGAAAACATAGAGTATGAACCGGAAATATTTCCTGGCATGGTATACCGTCTCGATGAGCCTAAGGTGGTTTTCCTCTTTTTCGGCTCGGGCAAGATAGTATGCACTGGTGCAAAAAGGAAAGAGGACGTTGTAAGAGCTGTCGATGTAATAACGGAAGAACTGGGAAAACGGGGATTTTTATAGATTAAATCGAACCAGCATCCACCCCCATTTTCCTTCTGAATGCCCTTATTTTTTCCCGTAACTTACCTTTTATCATCATACAAACAGCTTGGTAGATATAATTCCGTTAGACAATTATCTAAATTTGTTTTTATTTTATGCCTTCCTGTAACTCAGACATCCCTGAATATACTATGTTTTTACCCTGAGATTCTTTATACTTTCTAAAACATCTGCAATTGCCTTTCCTACCTTCGACAGGAAGTATCTCTTATCTTCATCCTGTTTTATGACTCCATCATCCCTCAGTTTTTTCAGATGGAAACTCAATTTGGGGTTATCCTTTATCTTGAGTGTCTGGGCTATCTTGGTAAAGCTATATTTTTCCCCGTCAGCCAGCACCTGTATCACTTTCCTCCTCAGGTAATTGGATATTGAATCAGAAAAGACACCGAGATGTATATCGGCAATCATCTCATGTATTTCATTAGCTGTTTTGTTATCGACATTTTTGAAATCCGTAGAAAAAATCAGCATACTCCTATTAATAGAAGTTGTCCTATACAACCACTTCAGGAAATTTCTCACTTCGCTTAAAGAATTTGTCTCAAGTAAGTATGATATGTCTGACACCAAAATCACCATATCGCTTTCAAGCAGTTCTGATATCTCCTCTTTTATGTCTCCAATGGCCCTTGGATGCCATTCCTCCGAAAGGTATATGGGGTGGACATTGTGCATTCCATCAATTTTATCCGTATCTTTGGTTATACATATTCCCTTTCTGTTCCTCACTAGTTCCTTAAACCTCTTGAGATGATCATATTCTTCAAAATTTAATCTTTTAAGTTTATCAAATTTTATTTCTTCCACGGCAGCCAGTATACTTCCCTCAAGTTCATCCACATCGAAGGGCTTTCTTATATAATCAAATGCTCCCTGTTTCATTGCCTCTATGGCAGTATCCACGGTAGCATAAGCAGTTATCATAATTACCGGCAGTGATGCATTTTTTTTCTTTATTCTTTTCAGCACCTCTATCCCATCCATACCGGGCATTTTTATATCCAGAAAGACCAGATTCGCATCTCCCAGTTTTTCCAGACATTCCATACCCGATTTCGCAGTTACGACTTCATATCCATACGATTCAATGGCTGTTTTGGCAGCATCCAGTATGGACGGATCATCATCAACAAACATTATCTTTTCTGTCATTTTCTTCCTCCAGGTATAAGTACATGAAAAGTGGAGCCTCTGTCCGCCTTGCTTTCTGCCCATATCTTCCCTCCGTGACTTTCTACTATGTTCTTCACTATTGACAGACCAAGCCCCATTCCTCCATTTTCGTTATCGCCTGTATAGAATGGATCGAATATCCTTTCAATTTCATCCTCCTGTATTCCTATGCCGCTATCAGATATCTTTAAATGCACTTTTTCACCATCCGTCCTTGCAGATATTCTTATTTCTCCCAGAGGAAGAGTATATCTTATTGCATTCACAAGTATATTCTTAATAGCCTTCCCCAATAAATTTTTATCTCCCCTAAGAGTTAGTGTAGAGGAAATTTTAGCTACTACAGTCTGCTCTTTTTCATCCGAAAGTTCTTTGCAATCTTCAATGATTTCTTTAATGATATCTTTTGCAGAGAATTTTTCATTTCTCAACTCCAGCTCTTTAACGTCTATGGAAGGTATCTGAAGCATATCATTTATCAAGTTCGTGAGTTTATCCACATTATTTGCCATTATGCCAAGTTTTTCTTTCTGCATTTTCGTGAGTTTTCCCAGTTTTTCCCTTCTAAGCAGTTCAACGTATGTCTTTATAGATGTAAGAGGTGTCCTCAGTTCATGTGCAACAACGTCAAGGAATGTGGTCTTCATCTTCCCTAATTCGGCCTCTGCAAGTTCCCTGTAAGCTTTCTCAAGTTTTTTCTTTCTTTCAGCAAGCTCCTTTATGAGCATTTCCCTGCCCATAAGTGTAACTTTTTCTTCCTCCAATATTCCTCCTGGCAGCTTCTCTATCAAACCTTCTCCGTAAAGTCTCTCTTTCATATCTGTTGACATTTTTCTGAAATTTGCCGTTATCATGGAATTCGTATTGTCCTTCCCGATACTCTGCTGTGCTATCGGACGTATTTTATGGAGTGCATCCAGAAATTTCTGGATGATAAAATCTACTCTGTTCTTTTCAGGATATTCCCCGTATATCTCTGCTATGTCAATCCTCCCCTCTTTGTTTATTTTTATCCCAATATTGCCCCTGTTCACCATTATGGCAACCTCCTTTATGTCCTCCGGTCTGCATTTCCGAAGTACCGGCTCCAGGACGGTCCTGAACAGCACTATTGGGGTGACCCACTCAAGAATTAATGCATTGTTTTCCGTAGCTTTTCCCATGGCATTTCTCAACTCGTCAGTCGCCTTTTCCCACGGAACAAAAGCAGAGTATAATTCAACCAATCCGGATATTAGTTCATAAAAAGCCAAGGAGAGGTCTTCCATCTTTGTTTTGCCTATAACTTCCTCCATAATTTTTGTATTCAGGTGCTCGTCCACATCCATGTACGTGCCTGCCAGCAACGGATATTTGTCTATCCGACTCTCGAGTAGTTCTTTGATACTACTGGTACCGATAAGGGGAACTATCCTGCTTACAAAAAAGTTGGCAAGTTGCTCGTATGTCCTTAGAATGGCAACATCATCCCTCAGAAACATTTTATATTCCTCTCCCTCTCCGGACTTTACAGAAGATATAAGATTTTTCTGGCCTATCAGCATACCTATTTCAATAATAATGACACTTATCGGATATACAATGACTCCCATTCGTGAGGGGCCATATGAAGACCATACCATGCCATATATAAACATGAATGGTACTATTGAGAATGAGAGAATAAACCATAGGAGATATGTCCTTCTATATATTGTATATACCCCCAGAATAATGGCCAACACTGCAACTGAGAGAGCAAAATTCATCAGAGAAAGGATCTCGGCACTTATCATTTTATCGCTTTCCTCCAATCCCCGTATATCCTGCTAACCCCATATAAAAGAATGATAAGGGCAATCGATATCAATAAATATGCAATGACCTCCATCAGGGGAATGGATTCTCCTATTGCTATCCATGGCATAATAAAAAAAACATAACCTATAAGAAGAAAAACCCCACTGATTGCAAGTATTATGCCCCTCCTCACTTTCACCAACTTCATTAACCTGTTAAAACGATAAAATGAGATTATGGCCAGAAATAAAATTATTGTATTCAGCGATATCATTATTATCTGAATCCTTTCCATGCTTGACAAAAACGCTATCTGTTTTTAAATCTTTATGAATCAAAATACATCAATTTAACTAAACGTACATGATGCCCGGCTCAGGATAACGGGCTTTGTTATCCCTGCTCAAATTCATCCAATGCTTTTTTTACTTCTGATACATATGTCATTGCAGGACCGCCGCCCATCATTATGGATACCATGGATGTTTCCAATATTTCATCCCGGGTTATACCTGATTCCAATGCTTTTTTTACATGGAGTGCAATGCAGTACTTGCATCTCGCAGTTATAGCTGTTCCCAGTGCAATCAATTCCTTCGTTTTTGTATCGAGAACGCCCGGCTCCAGTACGAGTTCCATAAAATCCTGAAAGTGATGCATACTTTTCCCGTTTTTCCTTGACAATGCCTTCATGGCATCCTGAAATTCTACTATACTCTTTTCCATTTCTTCCATTAAATCACCACGGAATAATGCAGACTCTGGATTAATAATTTTTTATATCCGCCTTCATAAATTCCCTGAGCAGGCAGGTGGCATAGCAGCCCTTTGGCAAAGAAAAAGAGAGACGTAATGTTCTGTCCTTCATCTCTTGTCTTATTCTTCCTACCGGAGAGATTAGTATTCGCCTAATCCCCTTCGAAGACAGAGATGGCAATTCAGGAATTATAAATTTTTCAGGTTCCACTCCTTCCTCCTCAAGTACTCTCCGTTCGATTTCACCCATTAAGCCGTCTGCAAGCATTGTATCGTGACCCGCAATCACACCGGATGGGAAGCAATTTCCCTTTTCAATCTGGCGGTTTATTTTATCCAGGTTACTTTTTCTTGCCGTCATGCCGCTCCTGCTCTGCACTTCTCCGTCTTTAAATGTTATGACAATATCGCCTTCCACGACTTTGTTTAGCGGAATGCCCTGCCTCAATCTCATTGAAAGCATTCTGTTAAAAAGATATGACTGGTAAGCATGGATGAACATGATGGACAGGTTCTTGGGCAATTTTTGTAAAGCGCCCGTCCAGTCACCTTCTCTTTCCGAGAGATGGAACATCATCTGCCTTTCGAATATAAGTTTCTCGGGATACACTTTTAACGCTTCGGAAAAATCCATTGTTCCTTCAAGAAATTTTCTTGCGTTATACGAGTTTTCATCCTCTCCTCTAATAGGATTGGCAGTATAGGTCATGACGGCCTTTTTCATATCTCCAAGAACTATGTACTTCCCTACCAAATGAGTTATGGGTCTGATAACTCCGAATCGTTGTACGCCGAAAAAATTGGGAAAACCTCCTGTCGCCTCTATTATCCTGCATATCTCCTTCACCGTTTCTTCATCTCCCTCCACATCCCTTATCAAAATGCTGAATCTATTACCTTTCAGATTTCCCCTGAATACCGGATAGTTGGATTTATACAGTATCTCCACTTCAACGTCCGGCAGTTTCATATCACGCACGTCATTCATTGCACATTGAAAAGACATGAGTTGACTTGTCACCGCTCTCTTGTCCTTCATGCCTGCAAACCCAATCAGGCTGACAGGTATTCTAAGCCTTGCCGCCATTCTTTTAAGAAGGGCATTTGTCTCCCAATTTTTTGTCTTGACTCTGGCAATGATGTATTTTCCATCTCTGGGTAAGGGAAAAACCGGTATTTCATCTACAACAAAATCTTCGGGTTCGACCTTTATACGTCCACCTAATCCGGGGATATCGGTGAAAAAGGAATCCATACCGACCACTTTTTCCGGGGCGGGTGGTGGTCTTACCTCCATATGTTTATTCCTCTAATTTTCCCTTGATATCTTCCAAGTCATTCTTTATATCGTTGATAGCTTTTTTCACAATTTCATCTGCGTTACCCTTTTTTATTCTTACACGGAATTTTGGATTTGTCAACAGGGGGTGCTCTATACTCCATCCTGCATAATCAACATCCTTGTTCTTTAGCAATCTTTGTTTCAGTGGATTCAGTATCGTCTTGTCCGCTATTATTTCAAACTCAAATTCCTTTTTTGTCTTCCTTTTTACTATGACTTCCATACTTTCACCTCCGGTCAGTATTATCTTTCTTATCAATATTGCCCTCACCGTAATCGGATGCCATCTTCCTTTTTTCGCTCCTTCCGCAGCGGGGGCACTCGAGAACCGAATCTTTTCTCACCAGCGGGACTCTGCATTGCGTGCAGAACGATTTTATCGAACCCAGATTGCTGCCGCCGGCGGTACTTACTCTAAGAGCGGGTCCAGCTTGTATTACTTCCGCCCTTATGATATCTCCTATCTTGTATACATCTTTTGCACTCACTATATATTCATTTGCAATATCAGCAACGCGAATTACTGTATCTTTGTCTCCCACCATCTCCCTCTTCGTGCCGGCTACATGGAGAATATCAAGCAGCACCATTTTATCAGTAGTTCGCCGTACCTCGCATATTACAGTATCTCCTTTTTTCAGAATAACAGGAACATCGGTTAACGGCTTCACTTCCGCGGATGTGTGCCTTTTGTTGATAAAAAAATTTCCAATCATGACACCAATTATACTCCCTCCGATGTCCTTAGTGCCATATCCCGAAAATAATTCCTCGGATGTCGCAAGCACATCACCGGGAAATACCAGACTTCCTTCTTCTATCATCGGGGGTAATACGCTCTTTTTATATATGATATTTTCTATTGCCGAGAAGGTGTGTTTCTGTGGCTCCTGTTATGTCCATATCTGTGATATCTCCTATGTTGCCCTCTTCGATAAAAACTGATTTGTAATTTTTCGTCTTTCCAACCATCCACTTTCCCCGACGTTCAAATATGACGACATTATATGACTTTCCGATACATTTTCGGTTGTTCTCAAGAGTTATCTGGGATACAATTTCAGTCATTTTTCTTGACCGCTCCTTTGCTGTTTTTGTATCAATTCTCCCTTCCATTCTCTTTGCATCCGTATGCGGTCTGGGAGAAAATCTGGTTATGTTTATTACATCGGGTCTGATTTTTTTTATTGTATTGACCGTCTCTTCAAATTGTTCTTCGCTTTCGGATGGAAAGGCAACTATAACATCTGTAGCAAGGGTCACACCCGGAATCTTTTTTCTTATATCTGACACGGCATCCATAAAATCTTCAACGGTATAACCCCTCCTCATTTTTTTCAATATCTCATTTGAACCAGATTGGAGGGGCAAGTGAATGAACCCATACACTCTTTTCTTTAACAGTATGCCGACGATTTCATCCGTTCTCCTTTTTAACGAAATGGGATGCATCATGCCTATTCTTACCCTGAAATTTCCGTCCGTTGAACATATTTTGTCAACAAGCGAAAGAAATGATGCACCCGAATCAATGCCATAGGCTGCAGTGTCCTGGGCCGTCAATCGTATTTCCATGCAACCTTTGCCCAGAGCGTCACGAACGGCATCCACGATTCCTCCTTTCGAATAGGAGATAAGATTGCCTCTCGCTCTTTTTGTGATACAATACGAGCAGTTATAACGGCATCCATCGGATATCGGAATGCTTGTTCTCATACTCACCTCTCTTGGCAGCAGCGCTTTATCAACCGGATAATCCTTCACATTCTTGTTTTCAATTATATCGGAAATTTGATGTACGGAATTGGGGGGCAGCAATACTGCATCGGGAAGTGTTTTTTTTGCCACGTCGGGCAGAGCAGACGCCATGCAACCGGCTACGATGACCGGCTTGCCGCTTTCTCCAAAAATCCTCATTCTGTGAAGCATTCGTTGTTCTGTTTTGTCAATGACAATGCAGGTGAAAATCACAAGGACATCAGCATTATCTATCTCCTCTACAAGCTCATGCCCTTTTTCTGCAAGCACACCTTTTGCGATTGATGCATCGCCCTGGTTTGCTGCACATCCGTATGTTTCCATATATACCTTCATCCGCATTTTTAATGCCCTGCAACTAATAAAGATTAGCATTCATGACGTTCATTGTTTATCCAGATGCGCAATGAATTTGAAAGTGAAATATGGCAGTGTAACTTTTGCTTCACATTCAGCCCACTGCATCCATCTGAAAATATTAGAGAATAGGTTGTTTATTCTTGTCACCCTAGGAAAAACAATTAGTATTATCTAATCCACAAGGACCAGCACCTTCCTGACATTTATCCATTCCATAATTATTATTTGGTTCATAAACTTCACAAATATCATCCCAGAGATCTGAACCAATATTAACTAAGCCTGCTATTGTACCACTTACTCCTTCTACTTTTTCACAAAGTCCAGAAGCTCCACACCTGCATGCATCTAAGCTATCTGAAGAAACTAAAGTAGGTAAAAATAATACAATAATTAAAAAAAGAAATATCCATTTAGTTTTGTGATTAAGCATGTAATATAATTAAGACTAATTCTAATATAAATAAGTTATTATATCATTAAAGAGTTAAAACATTACTTACTTTTTTTACATATGTCTATCTGTTCCATTTACTAACCAATTAGGATCATAAGATTCTCCATATGTGGGATTAAGCATTTCTCGAGGAATAACTTTATTATAATTAACAAAATATATTGTGTCTCCAATTTTAACTTCTCCGACAGCAAGACTTCCTTTAAGACTTACTAAAGTAGAAGGATATTCCTTATGTTGAAATATACAATCATTTGCAACTGAGGATTCAACACAATTTCCTTTTCTTCCATGAGTTAAGTAATAAGAAGGAGGTACTAAATCTTTGCTATTGTTATATCTTCCATGTTCTAAAAATAAATTTTCATCATCTAATTTTAATTGTCCTACTTTTCCATATGTAGGATCATTTTCCCAATTAATATGAACTTGATCTGCATAATATTGAAATATAGGATCTACTAAAGTTAATTTAGAATATATGTTAGTTCTATAATGTTCATTTCCTCCATCTTTAATACTCCAGTATCTTGGTTCAAAATTAGAAATATTGTTTTTTATATCTTGAAAACTTACATTATTAGGTATTTTTTCTGTGTATCCGTATAATCTAATAAAATCATGTAATTCTCCAAAAGAATATTTAGTATCTGGATTTAATCCATTTTCTATTTCTATAGATCTTATGACATAATCTTTATCATTGTTTAAATATCCGGAAATAGGTAAATTAGGATTATGAATTGCTCCAGTATAATTCAATATTTCTTCAATATTAGTAAATAAATCATTATCCCAATCTTCATTAGCATCATTTGGATTATGTTTATCTAGACCATATTTATCTTCTAATTTATCACTTAATCCATCACCGTCAGAATCTTTATTATTGTCTATACAACCAGATATAACTGGCATTAGCATTAAAGAAGCGATTAGTAGTGCTTTAGCGGCATTAAGACAATCAATCCTTTTCCCGTCTTTCATATCCTATTTGTAGTATGTCATTTTTCATCTTAATATTTTTGGTGGGAACTTTTCTCGAAGGATGTTCATGTGTTAGCAGTCATTCAACTTTCAGGGCTTCTATTGTTTTTCTTCTCATCTCAGGGCATTAAATATTTAATATATTGTTCCATTACTCAAGCAATGGGCAAAACGATAATTGAAAAGATTTTTCAGCATCACTCCAGCGACGAGGTTAGGCCGGGCAGTGTTGCGTGGATTGACCTTGACGTGCGCACGGCAAGAGACTTCGGTGGTCCAAATGTCGTCAAGCATTTGAGAGAAAATTATGATGGCAATTATCTTGCAGATCCGGAGAAGACATATTTCACCTTTGACCTCAGCGTTCCTGCCAAAACAATAAAATATGCAATAAACCAGCAAGTATGCAGAAAATTTGCCGGGGAAAACAGGATGAACATATTTGATGTCGATGCAGGCATAGGAACCCATGTTCTTGTTGAAAAGGGCATTGTCATACCGGGTTCAACGGCAGTCGGTACTGATAGCCATTACAATATTCTCGGGGCGATAGGTGCTTTCGGGCAGGGTATGGGTGATATGGACATAGCATTTGCATTCAAGACGGGAAAAACATGGTTTGAAGTGCCGGAAACAATGAAAATCAATGTTGAAGGAAAATATGAATGGCCTGCAACGCCCCGTGACCTTACTTTTGCAGTTATGGAAAAGCTCGGCTCATCTGGCATGCTCGGGATGTCTGCCGAATATTACGGAGATGCGATAGACAGTCTGAGCCTTGACGGCAGGATAACCCTTGCATCCCAGACAACGGAGATGGGCGGTATAGTTACATTTATTCCTCCGAATGACAAAGTGATCGATTTCATAAGCAGGAGGGCGGGCAGAGCCGTGAAGGGAACATATGCAGATGACAATGCAAATTACATAAAGGAAGTTGATGTGGATGTCGGGGGGATTGAACCCATGGTGGCATCTCCGTCAAAACCGACAAACATAAGCCCCGTCTCAGATATCGAAGGTGTTGAAATAGACTCTGTGTTCATAGGTTCATGTACGAACGGGAGGTATGAAGACATGCTTGTCGCGGCAAAAATTTTGAAGGGAAAAAAGGTAAAGAAAGGAGTGAATTTAAGAATCACTCCGGCGACAAAGGAAGTGTGGATAAAAGTGATAAATGAAGGACTGGTGGACATATTTGCCAATGCAGGGGCTGTCGTATTTACGAATGCGGGATGCGGCGGTTGTGCTGAAGGGATGCCCGGTCTTGTCGGCGAAGGCGAGGTCGAGCTCTCCACGACAAACAGGAATTATAAAGGAAAGCAGGGGCCCGGAGAGATTTATCTCGTGAGTCCTGCCACTGCTGCGGCAAGTGCCGTGAAAGGATATTTAACATCTCCCGCGGAGGTGGCAAAATGAGGGGCAAAGTCATCAAAGGTAGAATATGGGTGCTTAAAGACAGGGACGGCAACATGATTGACGACATAGATACGGACATGATTTTCCATAACAAGTATTTGTACATAACAGATGTGTCTGAAATGGGAAAGCATGCCCTTGGCAATCTCGAAGGATGGGAGGATTTTCCAGGGAAGACAGAGGAGGGAGACATAATTATAGCGGGCAAAAATTTCGGTGCAGGTTCCTCACGCCAGCAGGCGGTAGACTGCTTTATTTCCCTCGGCATACAGGCAATAGTGGCTGAATCATTCGGGGCGATATACAAGAGAAATGCGATAAACTCCGGGCTTGCCATACTTGAATGCCCTTGCATGGATGAGAATGTTTTCAAAAATGAGGATATAGTTTCAATCGACCTAGAAACAGGAAGCATAAAAAAAGATGGTACGGAGATTGCCGGAGCAAAGCCCATGCCGGATGTCCAGATGGATATATATCAAGCTGGCAATCTATTTGAGTACGGAAAACTCACGGGACGGCAACAGGACTAGGTACGAGATATCGTTAATTTATCAAAGGTTGCAGTTCACTCGAACGGCCCCTTTACACTCTCTTTACATTCCCTGCAGACTTTTATTTCCACTTCTAGGAAATCCCTTATTCTGTGGGACATTTCTTCTATGTCCATTTCATCCCATCCCATTTGATTGTAATCAGGCATATATATAATACATTTTCTAAATTTTCTGAGATTGCCGAACTTGCTTTGCGTAACAGCGAAATAAAAGGTTAAATATTGAAATATATTTCTGATATACATGCTTTTTTCCACTTACCGCCTTTCCAAATACTACGGTTCTTTAAAGGCACTTAACGAGCTTACCGTTGAAGTGGAGAGAGGAACCGTGGGCCTGCTTGGTCCAAATGGCGCAGGAAAGAGTACCCTTCTGCGTATTCTATTGGGGCTTATTGAACCGTCCGAAGGCAGTTATGAAATACTCGGCAACAAAAACGGCAGAGTTACAATGGACATGATAGGATACATGCCGGAGCATGATTGCCTGCCGCCCGGTCTTACAGCCGTTGGATTCGTTTCGTATTTCGGGCAGCTTTCAGGACTGCCATACGATGTGGCAATGGAACGCACTCATCGAACATTTGACTACGTGGGACTCGGGGAGGAGCGATACAGGGAGATGGGAAGTTACTCTACAGGCATGAAGCAGAGGGTTAAACTGGCACAGGCAATAGTGCACGACCCCAAGGTGGTATTCCTTGACGAACCGACCAACGGGATGGACCCCGAAGGGAGGGAGGAGATGCTCTCGCTCCTCAAAGACCTTGCCTCAATGGACAAAAGCATTGTTTTGAGTTCACACCTGCTTCCAGATGTGGAATTTGTTTGCAAGAATGTGGTCATCGTCAACAACGGGGAGGTGGTAACATATGGTAAGGTTGAAGAGTTGCTTGGGGCACAAACGTTGAGAGTGAAGATGTACGGCAATGAAAGAGATTTTGTGAAAGCCCTGAAAGAGAAAGGATGCAAGGTATCCGGCACTGGCAGCGAATTTATGGTTGAAGGGGATGATGCCGTAAGTAAGGTATGGAATGCGGCGCGGGATACGAAAGTGCAGGTTAGATACATGGGTTTCCATTCTCGCTCACTGGAAGAAATGTTTATTGATATTGTGGAGGGGAAAAATGGGAATTGATTTTCAGAAATACCGCTCGTGGGACGGCACACACTCAAGCATGATTAAGAGGGTTGCTGTCCTTGTGAAGAAAGAGGCATTTCTGGCATTGAAATCAAAATGGGTGATTGCCCTTATTGTCCTTACGTATTTCCTCGGCGTGGTGACAAGAATGATGTCCATTGTCTTCATGCCTGTAAAATTCGAGTCATCGTTCTTTCAGGGTTTTTTTGACGATAGTCAGCTGTGGTTTATTCTTATGGCGGCTGTTGTCGGTTCGGGGCTGATAGCAAACGATTTAAGAAATAAAAGTATAGTCCTTTACTTCTCCTGTCTTCCCAAATCGGCATATGCAGCAGGAAAATTCGGAGTGGTTGCAGGCTTGCTGAGTATCGTTGTTCTTATGCCCGGCGTACTGCTTTTCTTCATGGCATTGCTGTCATCATCAGAATCGTTGGCTAATATTTTAGACCACATATGGATTCTGGGCGCCATTGTGGCAACAGGGCTGTTCATCACTGCCTTGATGAGCTCCGTCTCTCTTGCAATTTCCAGTATCACATCTGACAAACGTTATGCGGGGGCGGGAATATTCATGATTTTTTTGCTATCCGACATTGTTGCAGGCGTAATGAAAGATATTTTGAAAAACGACCGGCTTGCCATGATATCGATATGGAACAACATAAGGATGGTGGGCAACCAACTCTTCAGAATGAAACTTCCCTATGATTTTCCATGGTATGAATCACTTCTGGTTCTTGCAGCGGTCATAATATGCTCTGCCGGTATCATATACTGGAAAATCTTCAAAAAGGAGGTGAGGGTATGAGCATTATTTCCGCCGACGGTTTATCAAGATGGTATGGCGAAGTCATCGGGCTAAATCAGTTCACCGTGGATATCGGAGAGGGCATAACCGGCATTGTGGGGCCCAACGGTGCAGGAAAAACAACCTTTATCAGAATTATTACAGGCATGATCCGCCAGAGCAAGGGAAGTGTAGAGGTGCTCGGAGAAAAACCATGGAACAACCCTTCATTGAATGCAAAGGTCGGGTACTGCCCCGAGCATGAGATGCTCTATCCTTGGATGAATGCAAAAGAATTCCTAATAGCAATGGCAAAAATGCACGGCTACAGCCGTAGCGAGAGCGAAAAGAGGGCATATGAATCTCTTGAAACGGTGGGGTTCAGCAGAAAAGATGCGGAAAGAAAAATAGGGGGCTACAGCAAGGGAATGAGGCAAAAGGTAAAGATAGCCCAGTCGATTTTGCATGAGCCTGAGTTGCTCATTCTTGATGAGTCGCTTGCAGGCACGGACCCGATAGGCAGAAAAACCATCATCGAGTTGATAAGGAAAATGGCAAAAAATGGCATCCATTCCCTAGTCAGCAGCCATGTGCTTTATGAAGTAGAGAAATTGACGGAGCAGGTTGTGCTCGTAAACGACGGGCGGACGGTTGCGGCGGGCGACATCCATGAAATAAGGAAGCTTATAGACAAGCATCCTCACACTGTAAACATCACCGTAAACAATGCCCGAAAACTTGGGATGGAATTGATGAAAAAGGAAAGCATTGTATCTGTCAGCATCATTGACGAAAACCATCTTTCGGTAAAAACGCATGAGCCGGAAGTATTCTATAAAACACTGCCGGAAATAATAGTCAAGAAAAAATATGAGGTCAGTGAAATTTTCAGCCCTGATGACAATCTTCAGGCTATATTCAGATATCTGGTGAAAAAATGAAAGAAATTGAAATAATTAAATTTACAGCAAAACAGTTATTTTTTTCAAGAAGAACAGTTGTTTTGATTGCCCTTTCATTTTTCCCCATTATTATAATAGGCGCATGGATGTACCGGCCTGATGACAGCCCTTCGGAATTATTCTCGGGCGTTTTCATTGCAATATTCCTTCAGTTCATTTTGCTTATCATATCCCTGTTATACGGCACATCGCTCATAAATAGCGAAATTGCCAATAAGACAATAAGTTATCTGTCAACAAGGTCTTTGCGGCGGGAGGAACTTTTCATGTACCGCTATACCGGCTCAATACCGGTGGGTTTTCTTATCGTGGCTGCCCCTATCGCAGTTTGCCTTGCTTTATTGGACATTCATACGGGCAGCCTTGACATGCTCAAACATCTGGCGGATTATTACGTAATAATTTTCTTTGGGTTCGTGGTATACAATGCATTCTTTGCCTTTCTCGGAGTTGCGATGAAACGACCGCTTATGGTCGGGCTTCTATTCGCATTTTTCTGGGAAATTTTGCTTGCGAATCTGCCGGGAAAGATACCTTACATGACATTGATGTTTTATCTCCGTTCCATGTCCCATTATATGGCAGATACTCCATGGCCACACCAGATGGAACCGTTCAGCACCGCCATGTCCGCCCTAGTGATTTTATCTGCAACGGCCATTTTCCTTTTACTGGGCACGCTGATATTCCGCAATAAAAATTTAATTTAGTGAAATGTGCATGTGCAGGGGATTTGGCTATAACCTCTATGGTATCTACGATTGGGTTTTTCCAAATGCGAGGGATAAAACTCATAAGGGGAGATTTGATTAATAAATCAATGAAACGGGAGGAGGAAATATGAAGATTGAAGATATAAATTCAAATGAAATAATGAAAGAAACCTGCTTGAAATGGCACTATGCGTTAAAACAAATGATGAGCAGTCATTTAGAACGAGTTAATCATAAGATAGAACTAATAAAGGAAGATAAATGTAGTTGCACTAATCAAACCAATAGCGATGAAGACAAATTTGTTGATGATTTTTTTTACAATTTAAGTGATTACATGGAAAGGCTCAATGAAATTAAGAATTATGATTGTATTGATTTAAATAAGTTAGCTCGAATTACCGATAAGGTTATTGAGACTGATGATGCAGTAATCATAGAATCATTGAAAAAAGCCATTGAAATACATTACGATGAAGCAAAATTTGCTTACATATATGCAAATTTTAGAGGATGTGTTTTTCATTCTGCTACAATGTTAGAAGCAGGCATGAAACTATATATCAGAGAAGCAAAACTATCTAATGAATTTAATAAATTTCTAAAAGGAAAATTTGGCACACTTGGAAAATACATTGAGTTTTTTAAAAGTAAATCTTTTTTTGAGGATTCAATTGGATTGGCAGAAGATGTTAATAATTTACGTGTTGACCATATTCATATACGTATAGAAGAGAAGCCAGAAACATATCACGACTTAACAGATAGAGATGAATATGTTGTAATTGACCCAAATGATATAAAATTCACTCGTAATTCGTTGTTTATGATTGATTGGGAAAAAAAAGAACAAGTGATAATCTTCAAATATAAAAAAGATGCAAAAAAATGTTTTGAAAAATCAATGGAAATGTTGAAAAAGATAAACACATCTCTTGCAGATTTAGATGGTGATAATCATGCCTCGAATTGATAGGAAGAACCTACGATTTAATAGAAAGGTTTTAATATGGGTAAGCCCCCCTCTCTGCCCTTATAAGCATTTGCAGCGTTCTTCGGGTATGTTTATGAGTGGGATAGGGAGCAAATGTAATAATGTTTTATGCCCGAAATACGGGGATAAAGTTGATTTGAAAACATGCATGTTGTGCACGCACTATAAAAAATTCCTATTTAAAAGTAAATGCTGCTGGAAAATTGAGAATGCCGCACATTTTTTAAAAAAGAGCTTTGCTGAATTCTTACACCCAAAGATATTAGTGGAAGGTAAACGCTCATCCTTAAGTAACCTTAAATATTCAGATATGTTAAAAAGTTAATGATAGGTGTGCTCACATCTGATTTTGTGCTTTATCACGATTTAATTAGTGCCCTCCATAAAAGGGGGCTACCTTTTTCCTCACTTACGTTCGATTGTCACATTCCCGTGAATATAGAAGTTGTAATAACTTCTCAGGAAGAGAAAGAGGCAGTGCATTTTGATGCAGTAGCATGCCCGGAGCCGGGACAGGACATGGACGAACTTATTGATAGAGCACTTTTCATCAAGCGTAAAAGGAACCCTGTCCAGAAGATAGTGATAGGGGTAGACCCTGGTCTGACTCCAGGAATAGCCATATTCAGTGACGGTATGCTTTTCCGGCGGTTTACCTCGGAATCACCACGGGATGCACTAAGTTTTATCAAGTCTTTCCTGAAAAACTTTGATGAACATGATATCACCATACGTATCGGGCACGGGGCAAGACTTGTAAGAAACCGCATTGTAAATATGCTGCTGGATATAGCACCCCGCATAGAGATTGTAGATGAAACGTCCACTACGCCGCCCAACACTCATGATGATATGCTGGCTGCCTCCGCCATCGCCCTGACACCGGGCAGACTTGTTAGTTCTAAACTTTCGATGGAGCCCAAGGATGGCGAGATAAAAGATATGCAAAGAAGAAGCAGGATAATAAGCAGAGACGTTACCATATCAAAGGAACTTGCAAAGGAAGTTCTAAAGGGCGAAATAGAGATGAAACATGCTATAGAAAAACAGAGGAAAAAACAAGTCTAAAGTGAAACTTTGTCCGAAATTCTACCTTCCTCTTTGTAGTACTTCATGAGACGTCTTATTTTAGCTTCCATGAGTTGAAGTTCTCTCTTATTATGAATATCCTTCGTATTTGTGGAGAGATGATCCTTGAGTTTATCCCTTCTGGCGAGTAGATTTTCTAGGTCTTCAGGCACATCCGATAGCATATTATGCTCTTCTAAAATTTTGTTGATTTTTTTCCCGGTTGCTGCCCTTATATCAGGAACACCATGTGAATCCCTAAGGATAATTCCTATCAGGGATGGGTTTTTCCCTTCTTCAGTCAGCCTGACTATCTTATCCTCGATTTCTCTAGGGCTGGCTCCCCACTTGGGATGCTTCCGCTCTATTGGGTGCGTTGAAGATGATTTTCCTTTTTTCCTTGAGTGCATCCTTGCCATAGAGGGCTGAATGAATATTTAATATATAAATATGTAGGAGATTAAAGGGTCGATTCTGCTGAGTTCACCGGTCGTTTAATGAAAATGCCTGATTCTAGCTGGAAAGAAGGGATATGTGGTTTTGAGAACGACAAGACGGGAAAGAAAATGAATAAGAATATAAGTATATCATAAGAAGACATAGTTCATTGGATGAAAATATATCAGCAGAGATGGCAGGAATTGGCCTCAATATTTAAGGAAATATATCGACAGAGTCGATGATGCAGCTTAATCTGCACCCACCGCAAATATGGTATAAAGCATATATGCCCCGATGACTGCGAGCATGACTGCCGTTACGATCTTCACTGCACCTTGCCTTCTCTTCTGCATTTCCCCGAGTTTTTCAGATGTGTAACCCATGTAGAATAAAGCCAGTATGGTGAGTAGGGGCATAATGAACATGACATCGTATATCATAAGGTATCCGAATGCAGTCATTTTCAGAGGGGATGCACTTTTTATCACTGCCATTATCGGAAAGAGTATCTGTCCGGTGCATACAAATTCCAGCATGGAAATGCCAAGTCCCGTAGCGAAGGCAAGCATGGACAGAATCATCATGTGCCGGTCTCCTGTTAAAACTCTTATCAGGCGGCCTCTTCTCCTTTTCAGAAACTTCGGCAGCTGAAGCACAGTCTTTTCCTCCTTCCCTATCCTGAAATAATCCCATATATTGAAGACGGCAAGTATCATGGCAAACAGCCCTGCAAACAGGTATACGTATTTTGATATTACCCCGATTTTTTCTATGCCGTAATAAAATTCCATCAGTCCGATGCCTATAAACAGGTAACCCATAAATACGCCCAGTGAGAATGATATGCCAATTGACAGCATTGCCTTTTTTTCATGCTTTATCTTTTCCATATATGCAATAAAGAATATTAGGGTGGCAAAGGCGCATGGGTTTATTCCGTCAACAAGACCACCTGCCATGACAGTCAGCATGGTAAATCCCTTTACTGTTTTCTCGGCATTGCCATCCTCGGACGGTTCAGGGCATTTTAGTCCCGTATCCACATGCTTTTTTATTTCATTCTCCATATCACCCAACTGGGAGAGTTCATGGAAATAGTTATCCCCGACAAACACTGCGAATGAACCTATTTTCCCCTCTGATACATCGAATGCATTATAATACTTGAACAGCAGGTTGTAACCATCATCGCTCATGGTGTTGTACTCTTTTATATCAAGAGGATATTTGAATTTCAGGTAATCCAGATGGTCTTTAGCTTCCATGCATTCATGGCACACGGGATTATAAAAAAGTACGATACATATTTCCTTGCTTTCATACTCTATTTCGGGGCAGGAAATGCCTGTCTTGCTGAATTTTTTTCCTTCCTCCACGGCATCATGAAGCCCGCTGTGATTCATAGGGAAGAGTTTATCGCCTATAAATATGGCGGGTAAAACTGCACTTGTGTTCGTATTTTTACATAGGTTCTCGAAGTTGTCTATATTATCCCTGACGGATGTGTCAATTCTGATTATCCTTGTATATGTAATGTTTTCTTCGAGTGTCTTCCCAAATTTTATGGCTTCATTCATCTCATTACTACTGGAGAAGTTGTAAAACTCGATCATGCATACGGGTTTTGGAAAAACGACGTCACTACTGTTTACCACGGGGCATTCAACACCTCCCATCGCTTCAAATTCCATTATGCTATTTTTCAGTGCTTCAATCCTTTCATCGAAGTTTTCTTTCCATGGATTCAGATAGTACCACTCATTTCCTACGAATATGAGAGGGGCATCATATGATATATTATATTTTTCCTTTATTACAAGGAATAGTTCATCATAATCATTCACGGAATATTTTTCTATACCCAGGAAGGAAAAATTTTCTTCCATTTGCTGCAGGATGGGTTCTATCTTCTGGTAGTTTTCCGAATTCGGAGCATAGAAATATGCAATGCATACCTTATTTCCCTCCGCATCTGAGAGAGGGACTGCATGGGACATCATCCCGCTGACAAGAAATGCAAGTAATAGGACAAATACGAATTTTTTCATTCAGCCTGTAATGCCATTTTTTATAAAAGTTTACCCACACATTTAAATTTTTCAACTCCATTTTATATTCATGGTACGAAAGCCCGTCGCCGCCGGTAGGTTTTATGAAGGGGATGCTGGAAAACTTAAAGAGCAAATCAGAGAGTGTTTTCTGGATGAAAGAGGATCCGGGAAATTGCCAAATGTTAAGAGGGGTAGGGGGAAAATAAAGGGATGCATTGTACCCCATGCAGGATATGTCTTTTCCGGTCCGGTCGCCGCCCATGCGTACGCCGAGGTGGCAGAAGAGGGATTGCCCGATAGATTCGTCATTATCGGCCCAAATCATACTGGCTACGGGGCAGGCGTGGCTGTAATTTCCAATGGGAAATGGGGGACACCCCTTGGCAATGCTAGGATTGACTCGGATACTGCAGATAGAATAAAGGGTGGCATAGTTGAAGAGGATGAGATGGCTCATCTTTACGAGCATTCCATAGAAGTTCAGCTGCCGTTCCTCCAGTTTCTGAACCCGGATTTCTCTTTTGTTCCTGTGTGCATGGGACTGCAGGATTACGATACGGCAATCGAGCTGGGGAATAAATTGGCGGATGTGACAGATGCACTGTTGATAGCAAGCACCGACTTTTCCCATGTCGGGGCAGGGTATGGGCAGCTGCCGCCTGCCGGCATGCCGGCTAATGAATGGGCATCCATGCAGGACCAAAAAGCTATAGATGCCATATGTTCAATGGATGTACACCGCTTCATGGAAACAGTGAAGAGCAATTCTATATCGATGTGCGGGCATGGCTGTGTGGCTGCCGTAGTAACAGCAGCAAAAAAAATGGGTGCAAGGGAGGCAAGGCTGCTTAAATATTCAACGTCATATGATGTTTATCCATCTGATTCATGTGTAGGATACGGAGCGATCGTGCTTGAGTGATTTATCCTGCTTGGGGCGGTGAAAGGGAGCTCTGTATTTTTGTCTGAATTTCCTCGACTTTTTCCTTCAGAAGTTGCTCCTGTTTCTCAATTGTCTTCTTTCTTACCTCGAGAGTTTCCTTGTTATCTTGAAGTTCCTTAGCAACATCGCTTCCGTTCGTTTTTATGAGTATGGGGCCGACATTTTTGAATACAGGTGCATCTTTGGTCACCTTTCCCAACTCCTCAAGGGCATTTTCTATATCCTTGATTCTTATTTCTGTCTGCTGGTGTTGCTGAACGGTAATTTCCATCTGCTGTTGGAACTGCTGCAATTGTTGCAATTGATTCTGTACCTGCGGTGGTAAATCTTCATATTTCATAGGCATAATATCAAACCTCAATGGCTTTTCCTATTTTAAATATATGGGTATGTACCAAGTAATGACAGGCAGGTTCAATGAAAAATACAGTTAGAGATACAGGAATAGATCTCAATCTTGAGAGGAATAGATGGATGGGATTAATCACCCAAGCCCTTTAACTCCATCCCATATACCAAAATATTGCTATAGAGGGTTTTGAATAACCACATAGAAACATATATCTGGCGGTTTTCTATTCC
>CAZSHJ010000016.1:0-28810 GCA_964606745.1 uncultured Thermoplasmatales archaeon
CGGGTCTTACGCTTCGCTACAGACCACGCAGTATTCCCGGCCTAATTTCATAATAAAGAATGGTATCTTTGCCCGTTTTTTAAAGCCATAGAAAAACCAGAAATTGAATCGGTGATTGAAATTGCACAATTAGGATAGTGGGCCCGGAGAGATTCGAACTCTCGACCTCCCGGTTTCTGCCCCGCATGGGATAAAATATCAGATATGCGGCTATCAGCCGGGCGCTCCAACCTAGCTAAGCTACGGGCCCTCGAAATGGAATGTATTTTGGGTATATTAAAAAAGCGGTTCTTAATCGAGCCATGTTTCATGTGTGAATGCATGCCTTAATATGAAAATCAAGAGTATATCGATGGCCAGCATTGATGCAGCAGCAACTGATATGAATATCCCTCTGTGGGCCGAAGCGATGCCCCAATCCAAGTAACGCTGCTCGATAAGCAATGTCAGTCCGCTCAGCAAAGATATTGTATATACGGATGTAACCATCTTTTTATTTTCCATAAGGTAAGGCAGAAGCACTGCAAAGAGCATGAGAAAATATTCGTAATGGATTTTCGGATATATAATAAAGTAAAGAATCAGCGTGAGGGAAACTGTCTTCCATATGCTAAATTTTCTTTTGTACGCCACATAGTACACAAAAAGAAAGGCGACCATCATTACAGCTATCAATGCTTCGCCGGGGATGCCGTATCCTTGAGCATCAAGTATTCTCCAGAAGCTTATCCCTTCAAGTTCTCCCCCCTCACCGAAAAAATAAAACTTCAGGTGCCACATAAACTGCTTGAAAGCCAGCAACATGAAGGGGAGAGTAATGGCAATGGAGACCGCTGAAACAATCAAGGCATGCTTTGCTATCTCTTTTTCCTTGAGTTTTAGAAACATCGGTGGTATCAAAAATATCGAGTGCATTTTTATCCACACGCCGATTGATGAAAATGACATGTACATATATCTGCTTTTATTTGCAATAAGCAGGAGCATGGGGAGAATGAAGAAGAAAACGACCATTGCTTCATCCTGACGGGCAAATGTGGGAACGACAAGTGTTGTGGGAATCAACAGAAAGGCAATTGCAGAGAAAAATGCTTTTCTCTCATCTCTGTATGACAAAAAGTAAAATATTGCCAGTGCCGTCAGAATGATAAAAAAAGAAAAATATATTTCGAAGGCAAGTGGAGATGCACCGAAGTAAACAGGTGGGACAAGAAGATAATTTACAAGGGGTGGCGTTTGCGTATCTACATCTTTATACAGCAATTTACCGTCCAGTATCGTTCTTGCCCTGTTGATATAGAGCTGGTTGTCCGTGTGGTCCGTGGAAGGGTCCGTGTTTATTTCGCTGTCTACATATAGTCTATCTGCAGATATGAGAATGGAAAGCACTACGGATGAAATAAGCAGAAGTGCTGCCATCTTGTTTTTTCGGGATGGATTGAGCATTTTATCCTGTTCCCGAAATGGCAGGGCAATATAAGTATTTATTTCGCTCACTGATTACAAGTGTCCGCATGAACAAAAAATTGAGATATGCAATAAATGCAGCAATAAGCGTAGGCCTAATAGTTACCGTAATTTGCATGACTGGGGTGGGAAGGGTGGAGGAGCAACTGTCCGGGCTTATTTTAAAATTCTTTTTACTCGCTCTCGTAATAGAAAATTTTGGTGTGGCTGTCAGTGCAAAAAAATGGCAGATGCTCTTTAGGATGAAAGATACGCACATCCCTTTCCTGACTGCATGGAAATATTATTACATCGGCACGTTTTTCAATGCATTCCTTCCAACATCGGTAGGCGGAGATGCGGTAAAGGCATACGGCATTTCTAAAAAATTAGAAAGGAGAGAGGAGGCTTTCTCGTCAGTTATTATGGACAGGCTGACAGGGTTGATTGCAGTGCTGGGCATAGGCTTGTTTTCGCTGGCTTTCGGATGGAGAGTGGTGCCACAGACGGCGATCCTGCTTTGTCTTCCTATATTAATTCTCCCGATTATATTGCTGGTCATAGTTTTTAAAACAGATTTTATTGGAAGAGTTATTGAAAGACCTATCTTCGAAAAATTTGGAAGATTCAAGAGTTTTATCGAAAAGATATATATTTCTTTGAAAGAATATGGCTCGCTAAGGAGAGAAATTGTACCCGTTATTTTGATTTCCTTTTTTTATCATTTCCTACTTATCATCATTAATTATGTGCTATCCATTTCCTTAGGATTGAACATACCCCTTTATTACTTCTTCATTTTTATCCCGGTGGCTGAGATAATTGTTTTTCTGCCCATAACAGTGCAGGGATTCGGGGTAAGGGAGGGAACATATGTAGCTCTTTTCTCTTCTATTGGAATTGGAACGGCAAAGGCATTCTCTCTCGGTTTCTCAAATCAAATGGTAATATTGACGCTAGATATATGCGGAGGATTTATCTATTTATTTAGTACGCTAAATCGCAGGAATAAGAAAAAGTTATAAACTCAATATAAGTTTTATTATTCATATGTCTAGTACGAATAATATTTTCATGCCTGAAAATCATATGGATGAACTGTACTATAATAAGAATATGGCAGTCAGGTTTGCCCATAATAACAGATTAAATGCCATTATTAATGAAATCCCTAAAAAACATAAACTAAAAATTTTAGATGCAGGCTGTGGAGAAGGACATTTAATAAAACGATTATATAATGAGGATAAAAATAATTTGTATTATGGCATTGATATTACGAAAATTGCAATTAAAAAAGCAAAACACAGATGTCCTTATGCTACAGTAAAGTTATGTGACTTGTCAAAAATAGATTTTAATGATGCTTTTTTTGATGTAGTTATATGTACTGAAGTTCTTGAGCATATTCATAATTATAATATTGCTATAGATGAATTAAAAAGGGTTTTAAAACTAGATGGGACTATTATTATTACATTCCCCAACGAGTTTTTATTAACAATGGGTAGATTTTTTTTGAGGAGGAAACCTATAAAAGTACCTGATCATGTGAATTCTTTTACCCCCAATAAAATGATAGATGCAGTTTCTTTAGAGGTTATTAAAAAAAAGAATTTGCCTTTTAATTTTCCTTTTTTTATTTCATTATATGGTTTACTAAAATTTAAAAAATAGTTTTTATTATATCGTTCCACTACGTTGGTGCTTCGTTCATATATTATACTGCTCTAATAACCACGTTTACTTCTCCCCCCACACCTAAAGGTGTGGGCTTCTCCTTAAGAGGAGAAAAACACCTTTAGTATTCTTAGTTCATACGTCTCACCATAAATGGCGGGGTTTTAAACCCCCAAACAGCCTGACATAATGACAAAAAATTAAATGATTTTCTTTATGTTATACATCTCCTTCTTCGATATGGTGTAGTATTCCCTTATCATTATCTCTGCCAGAAATCCGAAGAACACTATCTGCAAACCCATTATCATCAGAAGAATGCCCAGAAGTAGGAGCGGACGGTTTGATAGTGTCTCGCCATAGAAAATCTTCAAACACAGAAGATATAGATTTATAAGAAATCCAGAGGAAAAAAGGATGGTTCCGATTCCGCCGAAGAAATGTAGGGGCCGTGTTGAATAGTCAGCCCAGAATTTGAAATTTATGAGGTCGAAAAATCCCCTGAAAAGACGGCGTGCCCCGTATTTTGATTTTCCGTGTTTTCTTTCGTAATGTCTGACTTTCATTTCTCCCACCCTATATCCCTTCCATGCCAGCACGGCGGGGATGTAGCGGTGCATATCGCCGTATAACTCTATATCCTGCAGAGATTCTTTTTTATATGCCTTCAGTGCACAGTTGAAATCATGGATTGGCAGGCCGGTTATCCGTCTCGATATTACATTGGATATTCCAGAGGGCAATTTCTTTCTGAACCACGGGTCTTTCCTGCTGTATCTCCATCCACTGATAGCATCATATTCCTCCAGCATATCCACAAGCGTAGGTATATCCTCGGGGTCATTCTGGAGATCTCCGTCCATCGTAATGATGATTTTCCCTGTTGCATGTTCAAACCCTGCCATGAGGGCGGGGGTTTTGCCGAAATTCCTCCGAAAGCATATGCACCTTATATGCTCGTCTTTTTCATTCAATTTCTTTATTTTCTCTAAGGTGCTGTCCGTGCTGCCATCGTCTACGAAAACGATTTCATAATCCCCAAGCCCCCTCATTACAGACGTGATTTTGTCATAGAGCGGGGAGATATTCTCTTCTTCATTGTAAACCGGAATGACAATGCTGTAATCCATCGCTCTGAAATGGCTAACTTACTTAAATATTTACAGGCTATAAAGTTATGAAACAGGCGGAGTACACGCCGCAGGAAGTGGAGGAATGCCTTCTTGAAGTGAAGGGTATAATGGAAAAGGAGGCATCGCTCATCGAGCTTGATGGAAAAGTCATGTTTGCAGGAGACACTCACGGGGATTTGATGGTAACAAAGGCAATTTCAAAACGATTTTTTGAGGGAGATTTTGACCATCTTGTTTTTCTGGGGGATTATGTGGACAGGGCTCCTCCGGACATCGGCTCCTCCATCCCCAACATGAATTATCTGCTGTTTTTAAAGAGGGATTTTCTTGAAAAAGTTGTTTTATTGAAAGGAAATCATGAGGCAAATTATGCGATATCCTGCTATCCATATGAATTTGAAAGGGAGGTTGAGAATGTCTATCCGGGAATGCATGAAAATTACGTTGAGGTGTTCAAAAACATGCCGTTGATGGTATTATCAAACAAAATTTTTGCATCTCATGGGGGCATATTAAGAGGTTTTGGAAGGGAGGAACTAAAAAAAGTCGATAAAAGTGATGTTCATGCGATAGAAGCCCTGACATGGAGTGACCCATCCATTTCCAAAACTTTCAGAGGAATAGGATTTTCCTACAGTGGGAAAGATTTGGAAGAATTTTTGGAAGGCATTAACGCAAATCTGTTCGTGAAAGGGCATGATTACGACACAAACGGAATAGCCATTTACAGGGAAAAATGCCTGACCATATTCTCCTCCAGAAGATATGAAAAAGCGGGAAACGGAGGGGTGCTTATAGCGGAAGTCACCAAGCCAGTAGAAAGCATAAAAGACATAAAAGTGATGGATTACTTGGGAGGGATGTGGAAAGAGTATACTGTAGGTACGTTATGAATTACAAATAAAAGAAACAGAGGATAAATGGTAAAAACACTAGTTGCGAACGATATCTTTCAACCCATAACCCTCATCCACCAGCTCCCTCAGTCGTACGGTAAAGCGAGCCATTGGCACGCCGTCGACGATGTCATGGTCCACTGCAGTATTCATACTCAGCTGCTCGCGGATGGCAATCTTATCATCGATAACCACCGGTTTTTTTGTGATACCCCCTATGGCAATGTTCCATTCCTGAAAATTGCTGACGGTGCCTATGGTGGTAATGCTGCAGGTTCCCATATGTTTTTTCCTGACGAATGCATTGTTTCTCAACGCCCATAACAACACTTTTTTCATCCACATCGGAGCTCCGAGGGCAAATCGCTCAAACAATATAAGAGATGCACCGAGAACCTGCGCATCCGGGGAGATTCGTTCATCTTTTACAGCCCGTATTTCTTCGGTGATATCCTCAACACTTTTCTCATTCACCTTTCTTATGATATATACCATGGGCCGCGGATTGCCCCCTATTATGCGTTCCACGGGAAGGGCAACATCAACATCGCAGAATGTTGCCAATTTGTTTCTCCCGTGTCTGAAGGTGTTGAATTCCGGGTACTCGCTTATGATCTGAGCGATACATTTGATTATCCATCCTGTAAATGAGATTTTCTTTCCGGTTTTATTTTTAATGTCACGGATTATCTTCCGTCCCTCGGTCACGTCAACTTCAATGAGCGCGTGAATTACATGCCTCCTTTTCCCCTGCTCCAGCATCAATGAAATATTCCTGCGACTTCTGGGAAACTTTTTTGATGCATACTCTCCGATGCGGTCGTTCATGGGGAAAAATAGCCCGTGCAATAAAAATGTATTGTCATAACCGATACACCTGCAGATATTACAGATAAAAAGTGCGAGGAGCCGGATTTGAACCGGCGAACCACTGCTGGAACAGATCTTGAGTCTGTCGCCTTTGACCTAGCTTGGCTATCCTCGCAACCTAATAAGTCCAATTTAGGGAATATGAAAAGAATATATTAACTCAACGATTTTGACTTGGAATTATTGATTTGCGACACAGAAGATGGGAAAAGATTTTTTACCCATGCCCCTTTTATTGCCATGCGTCTGGCCGCCGTATTGATGGCCCTGGTAATGATTTCCGGATGTATTTCATGGCCCTTTGGAGAAACTCACAGGACGGGTTTTAAGGAAGATGATTTGACAATGCCAGGAGAATATAACTACTCTCTGTTACAAACAAAGCCGCCAGCCAAACTTCCTTATTCTCCATCCATCCCGAAACAACCCATCTACTTGAACATGGGCAGATTATACGTTAATTATGGGGGAATATCTAAAAGGACTCTAAAAAATCCGGGACCAAATGATATATTTTTGTACAACTACAGCATAAGAATGGGAGATAGTGAATGGAAGTGGCAGAATGAAAAGGGGATGATTATAAAAAAGGGGGAAGAAGAAAATGCCTATCTGTGGTTTGGGGGGGTAAATAAACCAGGGAAATATTATGATTATCAAATATCATTTTCTCATATGATAAATAATGTGGCCGGTATGCTTCCTTATCCGAGGGAAATGTGGCATGATATTGGTGCCTCTCATTTTTCGGAAAATGATTTTAGTAACTTATCTTATATAGAGATAAATCCGTATAGCATTAGCAGTGTCTATACTTCATCAAAAAATTACTACTACTATTTCGACCGTATAAACGACATGGTCAAACCCTTCGATTTAACAGTTTATCAAAAGGCAAGGGAGATAACCCTTCCATTTTCCGGGCCCTATAACATTTTTCAGGTCTGTACGATATTTGATTACCTCGTGGATGACCTCAAGTACATTCAGGATCCGGATGGAAATGACGTGTGGTCAGACCCGATTACGACATTGAGCCGGGGGGGTGGGGACTGCGAGGATTATGCCATGCTTTCCTCTGCACTCGTTTCAAGCATCGGCGGCACAACGAGAATTTACATGACCGACAATCATGCCTTTTCAACTCTCTATATCGGAAACTCGACTGAATCAAAGGATATGCTGGAGGAGATAGATGCCTACTACGGAACAAACCTATTCTTTGCCGTCCTGGAAGATAAATTCGGGTACTGGCTTGTTGCCGACCCCTTGGGCTCTTTCTTTCTGGGAGGATTACCGGTTGGGGGAGACGCCGTAGGCCCGCCTGGTGACAACCATCTTTACAACTGGGATTTTACGGAAACGGGGCATGTAAATATAATAGACGTCATGAGGAAATGAGACGTAAAACTTTAAACGGTGATTGCCATTACCCTCTGATTGAAATGAATGTCGATTTGAAACCGGAATTGGTGTGGAAGTATTTTGGAGAGATAAGTAAAATACCCCGGTGTTCCAAGCATGAAGAGAAAGTGACGGAGTATGTCGTGGACGTGGCAAAGAAGCTTGGACATGAAGTGGTAAGGGACGGGGTCGGGAATGTTATTGTCAGAAAAAAGGCAACGGCGTACGAGAACTCCCCGATGGTAACGCTACAGGGCCATGTGGACATGGTATGCGAGAAAAACAGAGATGTTAAGCATGATTTTGAAAAAGACCCCATAGATTTTTACACCGACGGAGACATGGTCAAGGCGAAAGGGACAACACTGGGGGCGGACAACGGCGTAGGGGTTGCAGCATGTCTTGCATTGATGGAAGACAAAAATGTAAAGCACGGCCCTCTCGAATTCCTGTTTACGATTGACGAGGAGACCGGGATGACCGGGGCCTTCGGCCTTAAAAAAGGCTCACTGAAGGGAGAGATGCTGATAAATGTGGATACGGAAGAATTCGGAGCGGTCTACGTTGGATGCGCAGGAGGCGGCAACACAACTTTTACACTGCCTCTCAAATACGAAAGTGCCGGCGGGAAGGGAATGGAAATAAACATAAGGGGGCTGAAAGGCGGACATTCTGGAACCGAAATACATGAGGGAAGGGCAAACTCCCTGAAATTGATGGCGAGATTATTATACAACATAGATGCAAAAGTGAGCAGTATAGAGGGGGGTGACAAGTTCAATGCCATACCGAGAGAAGCCACTGCCAGAATAATTCCATCAAATAAAGATGATGTCCTCAAGAAGGCAAGGGAGTTCGAGGAGATATTCAAGACCGAATACTCTGTTGCAGATCCGGGTGTCACGATAGTAACGAAGGAATGTGACATTGACAGGATTCTTGATTCCGGCAGCCAGAAGAAGGTTTTATCTCTGCTTATGGGTCTTCCACACGGTATACTGGCAATGGACCAGCAGGTGGAGGGGCTGGTGGAAAACTCACTTAATCTTGCGAAGGTCAGAAGCAGTGATTCTTTGGAAGTGATGATGAGTTCAAGGAGTTCGGTTAATTCGTCTCTGGAGGCGGCAATGCAAAGCGTACATGCCATAGGAAATCTTGCGGGAGCCAAAGTCTATGAAGGAAGTATATATCCGGGATGGAAACCCAACCTGAATTCCAAACTCCTGAAAATCGCCAAAGAGGCTTACAAGGAACTTTACAACAAGGAGCCGGAGATAAAGGCGATACATGCAGGTCTGGAAACGGGTGTGATAGGTGGTAAATTTGACGTGGACATGATATCCATAGGGCCGCAGATAGAGCACCCTCACAGTCCGGATGAGGTTGTATATATCTCATCGGTACAGAAATTCTGGGGTTATTTGGTAAAAATACTGGAGAATATAGCAAAGGGGAAATAAAATAGGGGCAAAGCCCCTATAACCCCATTCCGCCTTCGTTCCTCGGCAAGCCCTTCGGGCATGCCGCATCTCACTCGGCGGTGAACCCAAGCAGCCGCCGCTGAGTATCGTCCGTAACAGTAACTCCATGATGATGTTGTTGTCCCCTCAGATAGGTACTCGATTCCTTCAAGTTTATTTTTCCTGTTGACTCATGATGCTCATATCCACTCCAGAAACTTCCGTGTGGATACCGTTTCCGAAACCCCGGATGTTGCTCAAACATTCTCTTGGCACTACGGGACTTTAGCATGATCTCGGCATCTTGAACTGAATACCGTTTGGGAATATTCGCTTGGAAATGTATGTGATTTCCCGCAAAACCAAAATCTCCAAATTCGAAACCAAACCGTTCCAGTTCCTGGAATGCATCCTTGCAAGTGTCAATGTGTGACTGCTTCCTGAAACAGTTGAACCGGTATTTCGTCACAAACATCATGGTTACCCAGTTATTCCGGGTGTCACCCACATTCTTTTTATAGCTACCGCTACTTACATTGTTCATTCTTTTAGACTCCTGTCGTGCCGTTGAGGGGCAGACCTTATGGTCTGCCGCGCACGACAGAAATACAATAGTTGATGGGTTAAGAAACGGCCTCTCATCTGCGGGTCTTACGCTTCGCTACAGACCACGCAGTATTCCCGGCCTAATTTCATAAGATTTATTTCCTTCAAAATTTTCCCCACTTGCTCCTGAAATTTTTCTGGAGAAATAACTATACTAAAATCCAGGTCTTCACTGAAACGTTCCAATCCAAACAGGTATTTTATGCATGTTCCACCTTTAAATATTGCACTATCAAATTTTTTAAAGTAGTTATATAGAAAGAGTTTCAGCATGTAATCCTTTTCTTGCTGGTAAAGCGATAATCCTGTTTTTCTTGCAATTTCCCTTAACAGCTTAACAGACATCATATTATCTCCTCCATTCTGATTTTATGGTTAGCTATAACATTCCATTTTTTATTGTATTCTTTACTTTTTCCTTTCTTTGGGTTAAGGTTGACAAAACTTTTTGATTTATGTTGCTGTAATCTTTCTATTTGTTTTGTCTCTTCGAGATTCAGATTTTCAATAAGGAAGCCTGCTCTTGAAATAACAGATTTATTGTTAAACCTTACCAGATAGTCGACAAATCTCTTTTTGTTCAAATATTTCCATGAGTTCCTTAAACATTTTGCAAATTCATCCAATCCGCCACATTTATTTAGTTGGTATAGCGAATCAACCAGTACTTTTTCCGGTTCGGCAATTACAAATCCTTCCATCCTTTTATATCCGTAAAATCTTTTCGGCTGGAATGTTGTGATTTCTATCCTGAAAGAATCAATATTAACCCCATCCGTCTGTTTTGTGGATACCAGCTGTACCGTCTTCAACTGTTGCTCTGTAAAACCATAGAAAGACGAGGCGCTCCAAAAACTGATATAGGAAGGTTTTATAGCTTCTGTCGATATTTTAAAAAGATTTTCATTCAAATCCTTAGCTATTGCATAGCTGTTTCTCTTTATTCTTTTTATCAACCCCTTTTTTTCTAGTGAGAAGAGTGTGTTGTATACCCTGCTTTTATTCCAGTTGCTTAAATGCATTACTTCCTCAACCCCAAAAACTGCCAAGTCGATTCTCTCAATTAATGACAGCATATGATATTCATTTGCAGACACACCTTTATAATTATTATGGGGTTGCTTTGGTTTTTCCATGATAACGCAATATTATTTATACTTATAAAACTTTCCGAGATATTGAAAGAAAAACAACATCATAGACAAACTTTTATATGGTTTTCTTTATTTCAACACGGTAAATAAATGAGAATTTCATATAGCTACGGAGTGATGATCGCATTGATGAGGAGAAGATGGTGAAGAAAGCTAATCCAGGAGCCATTTCCATAATGGTATATATACTATGGTTTTTTCGCCGAGAAAATCCTCTCCTTCCACATCGCTCGTCAATATCAAACCCTCTTTTAGTTTGAATTCTTCCATGGCTTTTATCAATGCTTTTGTCTCCCTCTGTTTTGTTTCTATGGCATCAATATCACTGCATACCTGAATCAGCTGTTTAACTTTTATTCCTTCCTTTACTACGAAATCAACTTCCTTATTCCGTTTATTCTTCCAATAATAAAGTTTAAAACCTCTTCTTAACAATTCAGTTGCAACCGTATTTTCATAGATTTGTCCGAGATTTTCAGACATTTTGAATCCCACGATGTTCGCTATGCCATTATCTATGCAGTATATTTTTCTTGGATACTGCATTTGATCTTTTACCTTATAAGAAAATATCAGACTATCAAAAAACAGAAATGCATTTTTAAGATACCAGAAATAGCTTGTTAAAGTCGGTACGGATATCTTTATGCCTCTGCTCTGAAAGTATTTTTTCATTTTATTGAAACTAAGGAGGTTAGAAATATTGCTTGCCAGATAATAGGAAAACTCCTCTGCCACATCCTCTTTTCTTATCTCTATCCTTGATAATACATCTCTTGAGACCATATCAGTAAAAAGCTGCGATAGTATGATTTCTTTTTCTTTTCCTATTACAACGTCTGGAAATCCACCTGTCTGGAGATACTCTTTAAAGTATTTTTTTACGTATGCCTCTTCCTTTTCCGTCTGTGTCTTTATTTCAATTCCTTTAAAAAGGAGAAACTCCTTGAAACTTAGAGGCGTTACGAGTGTTGTGATATGCCTCCCTGTCAACAATTTTGAATAATCCTTGCTTAAAAGGTTAGCTGATGACCCGCTTACAAATATCTTGATATTATCTTTAAATTCATCGTATATGCTTCGCACGTATCGCTCCCATCCCCTTATTCTCTGAACTTCATCGAGAAAGAGATAGATGGTCTCGTATTTTTCAAAAAGGTTTTCCTTGTAAATAAGCTCTATTATATCGTTGAAGTATCGTTCTTTTAGAGGCAGGAGCTTTCTATTCTCAAAATTTATGTATATTGTTGCTTCTTTGTCTATCCTTTTTGTTAGGTTTTTTATTGTAAGAAACATTAGATATGTTTTTCCCGCTCTCCTCGGTCCAACTATGTCATTGATGAAGTTTTTCTCCATAGAAAGTTTTATTCTTCTTTCCTTTACTTCTGGAAGTTTTCTTCCCCAATATTCCCTTATTATTCTCTCTATTTCCCCATTCATTTATAGCATATTGTTAAACGTATTTAATAATTTTTCTATAAATCGTTAAATACAATTCATGATTTTCATAAAATTTGAGATAAAATAGATGGACACGATAGAAAGAGCGATTATATCGACAAAAGTAAAAGATAAACAAACTTTTATATGGTTTTCGTTTATCCCAATGGTGCTTACCGATAAGGAGAAGATGGTGAAGGAGAAAATAAAGGAAAGTTTAATATTGAGTGGCTATTATTTTGTAGAAGTAATAGAGAGGGTGATAAAAAGTGGAACGTGAAAGCGAGGAACTTGCGAATATAAATAAAGAGGAAGTAATGGAAAGGATTAAAAGGTTTATCAAAAGCCGTGATGAAATAATATTTTCATACATATTTGGCTCATTTGCAGAAAATGAGTATTTTAATGATATAGATTTAGCAATTTACATAGACGAGAATAATAGTGTAAGCAAAAAAATTTTTTATGAAGTGGAATTGGCAAGGGAATTGGAGGAAATTATAAGGATTGGGGTGGACGTAATCGTGTTAAATAGGGCATCCGATCTTATCTTATATCGGGCAACGAAAGGAAAATTAATAAAAAATAGCGATGATGAATTGAGAGTTAATTTTGTGAGTATGCGTTGGAAAAAATATTGGGATTTCAAAAATAAAGTTAATGAGCATATGGAGGAAGTCAAAGCATGAAGGTAGATAAAGAGAGGATAATATATCTAATAGGGGAAATAGAAAAAGCATTAAACATATTGGAAGATTATAAAACGGAGAAGAAAGAGGAAGTTATCTCTGATTTGAAAGCTCTGGGGAGTATTAAGTATTACCTCATCCTTGCTATCGAGGCTTGCGTGGACATTGGTAACCATATCATAGCAAAGAAGCATCTTGGCGTTCCAGAAAGTTATTCCGATTGTTTTAAGGTATTAGGGGATAATGATATAATCCCGAAAGTCCTCTCTGAGAAATTGATTGATATGGCTAGGTTTAGAAATCTACTCGTCCATTTGTATTGGAAAGTGGATGATGGAAGAATATATGAAATATTAAAATCGGAATTGGACGACATTAACAAATTTATAAAACAGATTGCGAGGAGATATTTATGAGTGCCAAAATCGATAATAAATCGGTGGATGGATCATTCTCTTTGAATCAGCAAGAATTCCTATCGCTTACACCAAAAGCGATTGTTTTCATATTCATTATTTTATTTCCACTCATACATACTTCATATACATATGGAATAATGGTTGCCTTAATGAGGAGAAGATGCTGAAATCTAAAAAAGCGTTGGAAATGGCAAATATAAAGATAGAAAGGGCGAAGGAATTGTTCGAAAGTGGCTTTTACGAGGAATCTATCGTTTCTTCATACACTGGTATGTTTCATTCTGCTCGTGCTTTACTTTTTAAAGACGGAATCACTGAGGGGAATCATGCTTGTGTAGTTGCATATCTTGCCGAACATTGCGGGCAATCTATTGGACGGGATCGCATCAATTGGCTTGATACGTATATATTGGAAAGGCACGAATCGTTTTATGGTATGGAATCGACAAGCATGAAGCAAACGACGCTCTGAAAAAAGCGGAAAAGTTTTTGGGGTCTGTCCGGGATATCATTGAGAATGGAAGCATGAACGATAGAAAGAGCGATTATATCGACAAAAGTAAAAGATAAACAAACTTTTATATGGTTCTCTTTTATCCCAATGGTTGCTTTAACAAGGAGAAAGATATGGTAAAGAATAATGACTTACAAAAATATGTGAATAAATATTTTAATTTGCATACTTTGGATTATGGAAAGTGGTAAAAATGAGAATAGCAGTTATTAGTACTGATTATCCATCTGACGATAATGTTAACAGATATGTATTCGTTCATCAAAGAGTAAAAGAATATGCAAAATATGTTGATGTAAGAGTTTTTAGATCTGGTAAAAAAGATTATTTTTTTGAAGGCATAAATGTTGTATCTGGAAATATATTCAAGATAAGGAAAGAGATTGAAAAATTTGAACCGGATGTTATTGTGGATCACCAAGCTAATCCGAGGTTCTCTTCTCTTTTATATCCGTTCCTTAAAGCCCCATTGATTACTTGGATACATGGTTTTGAAGTAATGAAAAGCAAATATTACGAAGAGAACCCGTTAGAGACTACTATAAAAATACAGATGAATAAATTTGCTTTTAAATTTCCGAAAAAGTTTGTAGCAGTTTCAAAATGGATGAAGGATGAAGCTGTCAAAAATTGTAAAATACCAGAAGAAAAAGTAGCGATAATACCCAACTTTATAGATGATATATTTACATATACGGAAAGAGCATATGAAAAACATAAATTTATTAGCTTGAGAAATTTTAAGTTGAAATATGGTTTGACTATCGGAATTCCTGCATGCCTTAATTTACCTCTTGATTACCAAATAGTCGGAACAGGATCTGACTATGAGTATGAACGCCTTCTAAAACTAATAGATGGTGCAAAAAATATCAGTATAGGGAATGAACCTGTGCCACATGAAAAAGTTCCGGATTTATACCAATATTATAATTGTTTTTTTGCCCCTTCACTTGAAGAAGCTCAGGGCGTTGCTATGTGTGAGGCCATGGCATCTGGTATGCCTGTAATAGCCACTAATGTGGGTGGAATACCAGAATTTGTTAGAGATAAGATAGATGGTTTATTATCCCGGCCAACTACTGAGGATTTAAGGGAGATAATAAAGGAATTTTTAGGTCTTGATGAAAACGAAAAAAAAGAGATGGGAAAATGTGCAAGTGATGATATTAAGAAAATTTGTAATAAGAAAACAATTATTGAAAAGGAGATAAACTTATTAAAGGAGGTTTCGGAATGAAAGTTTCTATAATAGTTGGCACCCGCCCAGAAATCATCAAAATGTCTTCTATCATAAAAGAATTGGAATCAGGAAAACGTGACATTGATTACGATTTGGTTCACACAGAACAACATTACGATCGAAATTTGAGCGGAATATTTTTTGACGAACTTGGTTTACCCAACCCAGATTATTGCTTAAGCATCGGCTCTGGTACCCAAGCTCAACAGACTGCCAATGCAATGATAAAAATAGAGAATGTTTTTTTAAAAACAGAGCCTGATATTGTACTTGTTGAAGGAGATACAAATACCGTTCTTGCTGGAGCATTGGCTGCAACAAAAATGGGCATAAAAGTTGGGCATGTGGAAGCAGGCTTGAGAAGTTATGATATGAGAATGCCAGAAGAATATAATAGACGATTGACTGATCATATTTCCGCTTTTCTTTTCGCTCCAACGGATTTCAATGCTGAAACTTTGAGAAAAGAAAATGTATGGGGAAAAACTTTTGTTACAGGAAATACGGTAATAGATGCATGTATGGAATATTTGCATGTTGCCGAGAAAAAATCAAAGATTTTGAATGAAATCAAATTTGATGAATTTATATTGGCTACTGCGCATCGTGCGGAGAATGTCGACAATCCAAAAGTTTTGGCCGATTTTGTGAAAATATTTACTGGTTGCCCTTTGCCAATTGTTTATCCAATTCATCCTCGAACAGTTAAAAGATTAAAGGAATTTGAACTGTATGAAAAATTGGCCACTCATAAAAATGTTCAACTGATTAAGCCTGTTGGCTACTTTGATTTTTTGGTTTTGATGAGAAATTGTTCATTCATCTTAACCGATTCCGGAGGTATCCAAGAAGAAGCAACTGCACCGAATATCAAAAAGAAAGTTTTTGTTTTGAGAAAGAGTACCGAAAGACCAGAGGCAGTAGAGGCAGGATATGCAGAAGTGGTTGGAACCGAGACAAAAAACGTTTTGAATGAAATCAAGGAATTTGTCGAAAATCCTGAGATACTAAAAACACCTTCTCCATTTGGAGATGGTAGCACAAGTAAAAAAATCTTAGATATAATAGAAGACTTGCCAAATTATAAAGAGAGGAATAACGAAAATGAAAATAAATAAAATCCTTATCTTGGGTATAGATGCACTGGAATATGGCTTGGTGAAATAATGGATTTGGTTTCTTGAGGGACAAAATGAATAAAAATCAAAAACAAAATAAAGTATATTTAACACCGTCTCCTGATTCCATAGGCTTTTCTCCCGCCTCACAGCAAACTATTGCGGATACAATAAAATTTTCTTCTGAAATTGGGTTTAAAACTGTTATTTTGGGGAGGAGAATAAATGTACCGTTTAACCCGCTTGTTTACTATGGAAGAATATTTAGGCAGTTGAAAAATGCAAAAATTTTACTGGCTACTTATCCCTATATATGTCGTCCCACAAAAGAATATCTGCTTCGAAATTTTGAAAGCAGATTGATAAAAATGGTTACTAAAGGTAAGTTCTCCATACTTTATATAATAGATTTACCAATAGAACAGCAAGCAGGAAATCCAAAACCCAAAACAGACAAAAAAGCATATGAAGTTGAGGAATGCATTTTAAAGAGTTTTGATATTTTGCTAGTATTCAATGAAAATATGAAAAACAATATACAGGAGAAATATGATATAGATGATGAAAAGTTTATTAAATTTGAGATTTTAGATTATGGTGTTGACTATGTTCCACAAAAAGAAAAAAACATTGGCAGAACAATAAAAATCATTTACTCAGGCAGTTTGAAAATATCTCAATCCAAGTGGATAAAACGATTGCCTTTTTCAAAAGACATAATTTATGAATTTAGCGGAGTAGATGGAGAATGGATTAGCAAGCTACAAAAGGAAAATATTGTATACAGGGGATTCGTTCCCAAAAACCATTTCTTTGATTTTCTTTCTAAATATGATTTTGGAATAATGTATAAAGACTTCAAAGAGATTAACTACTACGAATTTACCTCCACATCCAAATTTTCTGCATATATGATATCGGGTTTACCAGTATTATGCACATCCAAATTTTCATATATTTCTCATTTAGTCAGAAAATATAAAGTAGGGCTTGTATTTGAATCGTTTAATGATATCCCAAAATTGATAGATGGTTTGGATGAAGAAGGTTATAAGAATTTAAGAATAAATTGTATTAAACTCGGGGGAAAAATTAAGAATGGATATTTTTTCAAAAAAGTAGTAAATAAAGCTATAAAGGGAGTGTATATCTGAAAATGACAAAAAATAAAAGCATCATTTTAAGCTGTGAAAGATATTTGAAAAGGTTAAGTTTTATAATCGCGGGAGGCAATACTTTTGCAGCATGGTCAAAGGATAGAGAGAACTTGTTACATAGCTCTTCTGGTGGTATCTTTTTAGAGCTAGCAAAAAAGATGTTGGATAATGGCGGAAAGGTTGTAGGTGTTGTAATGGATGGAACTAAGGCAAGGTATGTCTTATCAGATGATTTAGAGGAGATTAAACAGATGCGTGGGAGCAAATATATCCCATCGAATCCGTCATCAGTGATGGAGGAAGTAAAAAACTGTAAGGAAAGCGTATTGTTTGTTGGGTTACCTTGTCACATAGAAGCAGTAAAAAAGATTTGCAATACTAATAATATCCTATTATGTGATTTAAGATGTCATGGATTACCAAAAAAGGGCATATTTGAAGAGCATATCAAAAAAATAAGCAATGGGCGTGATATTATCTCAATAAAGTTTAGGGATAAAAAAGCTGGATGGATTAATGGTAGCGAGTCATTAATAGTGGAGTTTTCAAATGGGGATACTTACGATAGTTTTGACCAATATATGGTAGATTATATGGGTGGTAAAATACTGCGAGATAATTGTAAAACTTGTGAAAAGAGCAATGTAGGCGATATAACTCTTGGAGATTTCTGGGGAGTGCCGCCCGCTCTTGAAAACAAACTTGGAACATCTATTGTAACTGTTAATACTTCAAAGGGAAAAGAGTTTTTCAAGTCTATTGATTCAATTACTAAAAAACCTGTGAGATTTTATCATTACCTCAATGTAAGTAGTGTTAGACGTATCATTTTTTCATCCATTAAGAAAGCTGGGCTACTACCCATTATAAAAAAATATTAAGAGGAAGGTCAAAATGAAAATAGGGATATTAACAATAAATGGATTAAATTACGGTTCATTTTTACAAGGATTTGCATTAAAAAAGTTTATTGAAGATTTGGGTCACACTGCTTATATAATTAATACTATGACACCAAAAAGGTTCATATGGGTCATGATGCAACGATGCTCGCCAGATATGGTATTTGGATTAAAAAGTATTTTTAGTATTTTATCTTCATGGAAGAGTTTAAAAAAATCTAGTTTTAAACACCTTGATGCTATAGTTATTGGAAGTGATATAGTATGGAGTGAATCTTCCCCAAAGTTCTTCGGAAATAATCTTTCTACTGATAAAAAGATAGCTTATGCCCCATGTTGTGCAGAAAAAACATTTGAAGATTTAAACGATATACAAATTGAAGGTATGAAAAGTATAAACAAATTATCAGCTAGGGACAAAAAAACTGCTGAGATTATAGAAAAAGCCACACATAAAAAGCCTGAAATGGTTTTAGACCCTACCTTTCTGATTGACTTTTCAAAATATGAGATACCAACCGATCTTACTAATTTTATTTTGGTCTATTCATATGCTGGCAAAAAAAGAGAAATGATAATAAAAGCAAAAGAGCTTTCACAGAAAACAGGGAAAAAAATAATATCAGTAGGGTTCTATAACTCATGGTGTGATATGTGTGTTCCAGCATCACCGTTTGAATTTTTAGGGTTTATGAGACATGCAGGTTATATTATTACAGATACTTTTCATGGAACTGCATTCTCATTGATTTATAAAAAGCCCTTTATCTCTTTTCTACATAGTCATAAGGTAGAGTTTTTACTGGATTCCTTTGGGATAAAACATAATGAGCTATTTAATGACTATGCAAAAATAGATGACATAATGAAAAAGAAGGAGGAAGTTTCCAAAAAATATTTAGAAAATGCTCTAAAGAGCGAATAAGATAAAAATTATGCATTGCAGGTTGTTAAAATCCTAAGATCTTTTGAGTTATTTTTTGAACCTAAAATGAAACGATTGTTCTTCAGTTAGTTTATTGCAAGTTTAAGTTAGATTATATAACCAATTTGCGAAACTTTATTATCATGCTTGCAGAGTTGAAGATAAAAATAAAGAAACAAACAATTCTTCACAACCGATTTGAGTAGAGTTAAAGATGTGCATGGATTGATTGTAGGATAAGGGATGATAACTTCCACATTATCCTTGTATATGGCTTGATTTCTCCATTTGTTATTATCTCTTTGTGAAAACATTATTTTCTTCTTATCTCCTCCTTAACATATCCAAACATCTTTTTTACGTTCAATGTATTCATCAAAAATCGAAATCCAAGTTGCGACTGTGATGCCGGAAAGAAAATCGTTGAGGTCATGGAAGAACTATTATTAATATTGCCAACGGTTGCTTCAAGTTTTATTCAACCCGCCAACTGATAACAAAGTTTATATACTTAAAAAAGTTAACAAAAATGTTAAATTTGTGATGCGAAAAATATGATTTGGGAAGAAATTGTCAATAAAAGTAGCAGAAGAGGAGGAAGGACACATCAAGTGTTTCAAGAAGAGGCACAGAAAGCCATTCTCGCATCCTTGAGTCATGAAGGAATATTCACCAATATAGTATTTCAAGGTGGAACCTTACTAAGATTATTCTATGGGAACCCCCGCTTTTCAGAAGATTTGGATTTCGTTCTTAGACAGGAAAAAACCTGTGTTGATCTTATCCAGAATATTCCTAAGATTCAGGCATTTGTCAAGAATGTATTCCCGTTTCTCAAGGGGACTGATATCAGCGTTCAAAAAAATGATCGAGGGATGCAAAGGCTCATCTTGAAAACAGTTTCAGATACATCTGAGCAGAGGCTTCGTATCCATATCGAGTTAGCATATGTTCCATCTCATTACAATAAACCAAGGATTCTAGACTATCCACCCCTAAATCCTGTAGTAAGGGTAGAGGAACCTTTTGAGATCTTGGCAGATAAGATAACCGCTTTAGGAAACAGACCGTATCTAAAAGGCAGAGATATCTGGGATATTTACTTCCTCGCCATCGAAAAACATATCTCTGTTCCATGGAGTCTCGTTTTTCAAAAATCTAGAGATTATGGAAGTACACCATTAAATTTGAGAAAAAACATTCTCATAGCAAGCAAGAGGTTAAGAGAAGAAGGTATTTCCATCCTTTCCAGTGAAATGATGCGATTTCTTTCCAAACCGACACTTGATCAATACAGCGAACTCTTCGACGAAATCATAAATAAGGTAGCAGAAGAGGTAGAAAGTGTGAAGAATGTTAAGACAGCGTCTATTAAAGGTGAGAGTGATGAAGGTTGACGAATGGTTAAGTTTTTTCAAGCATTATAAGGAAAAGAAACTGTTTTCGTTGTCTGATATTGTTCAACTGACTGGAGAGAATAAACTATCACTCTCTGTACAGCTTACACGTCTCGTTAAAGCAGGAGTTATCAATCGTGCATCTCGCACATGGTACGAAAACCCGTTTATTCCTCCCCCTTATGATGAGATAGCCATGGTTATCCGTTACCCATCCTACCTCTCTCTAGAATATGCTCTCTCAAAGCAGGGTTTACTCAGCCAGACGGTTTATGCGCTCACCCTTGTGACCACAAAACTACCTTACACTTACAGAACTGATAGAGCCATATATGAATACCATCAGATAAGCAAATCCCTTTTTTGGGGATACCGGAGAGAAGGGATGGTGTTAATTGCTCAACCAGAGAAAGCATTACTCGACCTCATCTACATCCGATGTGTGAAGACAAGGGAATTGACCGTACGTGGAGTAGCCTCTTTGGTTAATGATATGGCCTTACATGAACTTGATTTGAAAAAACTTTATATGTATTCAGAAAGGTTCACTCCAAAAACAAGAAAAATTATCACCGAATTGGAAATATAAATGCATGGGTTTTTTATTTCTCCATTTGTTATTGCCCCTTTGCGAAAATATTATTTCCTTCTTACCTCTTCAATGATATATCCAAACATCTTTTTTATGTTCAACATGTCCATGAAGAAATCAAAGTCTTCATCTGTATTTATTGGATTTATTTTTCTTTCAACTCAGATTTTACATAATTTAGCATTTCCTTAGGATGCAACATATCTAAGAAGAAAAGTAAATCTTGCTTTTTAAATTCCTTCAATACAAACAGTACTGCAAGATAAATTGCTAAACCAATTCCTGCAAATACTAATAAATGATACCATCTAACCAATGGGATTAAGGAATTGAGACAGTATAATATACCTGCCATAATAAAGCCGGCAAGAATATGACGGAGAGTATTTGTTTGCACCAATTTTATTCCCGTCAACTTTTTTGCTGCCAATCTTAATCCAAAAAATCCAACTAAACTTGATGTGACAGACGCAACTGCTGCACCTGTTGGACCATTGATCTCAATAGAAGAGAGCGATCCATTTTCAGGAATGAACAAATAATTCAGGGTAATGTTGACGATACATATGGTAACTCCGATTTTTGCTGCAATACCCGGTCTATTTATGCCACTTATCAGAGAAGAATAAGGCATGTTAAGAGAGGCAATAAAAGCAAAAATTGTTAACGTAACAAGTACCGATGCTGCCGGTAGAAAAGCACTATTGAGCATTATACTGATCACTGGATTGATGAATACTATTACTAATACTATCGGAGGAATCATTACCATTGAAATATACCGTTCTGCTAGACGGGTTGTTTGCTTGATTTTTTCAAAACTTTTATTGGAATGATATTCTGAAATCGCTGGAAAAAGGACAATACCAATGGCTGAGGAAAGGATAAGAATAATCTGTAGTATTTGCTGCACGGTGAAATAATATCCAACTTCTGTTGAAGTCCAGAAATACCCAATCATTACCTTGTCTATATTAACTGAGATAATAGAAATAATCGAGATAAGCATTATTGGTAAAGCAAAGGAAAAATAGCTTTTACCTAGTTCCAAACTGGGCCTTTTCAGGGGATATTTTCTAAGGAGCCATATTCCTACAAAAAATGTTGTCATTACTCCGAATACATACGTCATTGCCAGAGAACCAACTGAATGGGTTGCAAGGAACTGCTGAAGGGATTGAAGAAAGGATGGCCAGTTAACTCTAGGAGAAATGCTGATGCCTGCAATACTGACGCCAGCTATAGCGACAAGGATTTCAAGAGGTACTTTTATAATATTTTCGAATATGCCGGCAATCTGCCGCTTTGCTATTTCTCTTCTACCTTGAAAAGTAGAGATTGCTATCTGACTGAAGTTTAAGAAAATGTAGTAAATGATGAATACGGAAATTACTGATTCTGTTGTCGCATCAGTGAAACCTCCATGAAAGAAGTTTTTCCAGATGTAAACAGCAGCAAGGATAACTGTTACCATTAAACCTGTTAGAATTATTTTGATAGCAGCATACGTTCCTATACAGGTTCCCAAATCTTTTCCTTCGGAAATTCTTTTAACATGTGCCTGAGAAAAACCTAGGTCAGCCACAATGTTAAATATTGCAAGGAACGCCATCGAAAATCCAATAATACCCATTGCTTCCGGAGCAAATCCCCCCCAGAGTTTTGCCAATATAAGTAAACCTATCCAGCCGAGGAATCTGGTGAAGAACTGTGATGTTACTATGAGAAAAGATTTCCTAGCAATCATCGTTGATGAATATTTTTTTGATTTAAATATATATGGATAAAATAAGGCAAAACAAGAAATTCTTCACGGCAGATTTTAGCAGAGTTAAAAATGTTTATGAATTGATTGAGAAATGAAAACAGATAGATTACATTATTCTTGTATGTGGCTTGATTTCTCCATTTGTTATTGCCCCTGGGCCGATGAAAACCTTGTTTCCAATCACTGACCCGGCATTTAACATTGCATTTATGCCTGTTTGCACGTTATCACCCAAGATTGCTCCGACTTTCCTCCTCCCCGTGAAAATTCTTTTACAGTTTAAAGAAACATAAATATTTTTCTTATCCAGCCGTAGGTTAGCTATCTTGGTACCGGCTCCAAGGTTGCAACCCTGCCCAATGACAGAATCACCGACATAATTTTGATGAGGGACATTGCTCTCATCCATTATAATCGAGTTTTTAACCTCACATGCATTACCCACATGGCAATTATTACCTATGCTGGTATATGGGCGGATATAACAATTTGGCCCTATCCTGCAGTTTTCTCCCATTATTACAGGACCCTCTACATAACTCCCGTTCATTATTTTGCTGCCCCTTCCGACAACAACCTCTCCTTTAAGAACAGCATTTTTCTCCACCAATCCCTCATTTTTTCCTTTCATTTTTTTCAGTATTTCTTCATTTGCATCCAGCAAATGCCACGGATATACAACATCCATCCATTCCTTCAAAAAGACGCCTTCAATATCAAACTCCTCAATCATGGAGTTTATGGAATCGGTAATCTCATATTCCCCTCTTGGAGATTTCTCAGTTTGCTTAATAAAATCAAAAACACTTTTATCGAAATGATAAATGCCGGCATTTATAATATTTGAAAAAGGTTTTTCCATTTTCTCATGAATTCTAACCAATTTCTTGTTATCCAACTCTGCGACTCCATACTCCTTTGCATCTTCAACCTCGGTTAACCCTATACTAATTTTTTTACCTGTTACTTGCTTTATATCTTCTTTCCCGAAGATAGTGTCACCGCACAAAACAACGAAATCATCAACAAACGGTTCAACCATCCCCACAGCATGCGCCGTCCCCGACGGTCTGCCCTGATTCACATATTCTATACTAACATTCCACTTTTTACCATCGCCAAAATAAGTTCTTACCATCTCGCTTTTATAGCCCAATATGAAAATAAAATCGTCAAATCCAGCATTTATTGCATTTATTAAATTCCATTCTAAAAGAGGTTTGTTTGCTACCGGCAACATAACCTTGGGGCGTGTATAAGTCAAAGGACGCATTCTTTTTCCTCCGCCAGCAGCAAGGAGTACACACCTCATTTTGCGCACCTCTTCACCAGTTCAATCATTTCACCCCGCAGTTCTTCCATTCTGTTTGTATCCCTTGCCTCTACCGTTATTCTTATTTTTGGTTCTGTTCCAGATGCTCTTATCAGTGCCCATGCATCCTCAAATTCTATCCTGAATCCATCCACACTTATCGAGTTCATGAAATCAAATTTTTCGATCTCTTCTCCAATTTTTTCCATGGTATCCTGAATTTTTTTCTTATTTACCATTATGCCATCTCTCTTTAGCGGGTAATAAGGCATCTTCTCTATTTCTTTACTTACGTCCATTTCTTCCAGCATTTTAACGAACATTCCAGCAGCAAAAATTCCGTCCGGGCAATATGAAAAGGATGGAAATATCCATGTTCCGCTGGCTTCTGCGCCAAAATCCCCGTTTATTTCCTTCAATTTTTCAGAAATAAAAATATCACCAACTCTTGTTTTGACTATCTCGCCATTTATATAATCATCCAGTATCATGGAAGTATCAACTGGAACGACAATCTTTTTAGCATCAACATATTTTGCAAACAAAATAATCAACTTTTCATTTTCCATATACCGTCCATTTTTATTAACAATAACCATTCTATCTCCATCACAATCATGGGCTATGCCAAAAGAATTTTTATCATGACATAAATTTTTTAGCTGCTGCATATTTTCTTCAACCGGTTCTGGATTGTGGGCTGGAAAAAAACCATCTGGCTGTGAATTCAAAGTCACAACTTTGCAACCCATCTTCCTCAACAGGTGAGGCGTGATCGTGGATGCAGCCCCGTTTGAGCAGTCAATCACAATCTCCCTTTCTCCAGCTTCCCCAACATCATTGAGTACGGCATCCATATGTTCCTGGATAAAATTCTCATGCCTTAACCCTTTTATTTTATCCCAGCCAGCATATTCTTTTTCTTCCATAATCATTTTTTCTATCTTTCCTGTTTCTTTCAAAGACAACCCAGAACCATCTTTATTAAATATTTTTATGCCATTATATTCCGCTGGATTATGGGAAGCTGTAACCATTATCCCCACATCAAATTTCCGGGCGGCATATGCAAGCGTTGGCGTGGAAACCATGCCAGCATCTACAACATCTGCCCCACAAGCAAGAAATCCCGCAATAACTGCATTTCTTATCATTATGCTGGATGTCCTCGGGTCGTATCCCACCACCACCTTCTTATACAATGTCCCGCACGCTTCACCTACTTTTAGAGCCATGCCAGGATTTATTTCTTTTCCAACTATCCCTCTTATTCCAGATGTTCCAAACATTTTATCACTCCACCGTTACAGATTTTGCAAGGTTACGCGGTTTATCTATTGAACGCCCTTTATAGTTCGCTGTATAATAAGCAAGGAGTTGTAGAATTACAGTTATAGGAATGGAAGAAAATAGTGGAGGCAAAGGCGGATGATAAATCACATAATCCGAAAATTTTTCTATTTCATCGTCTCCCTCTTCAGCAATAGAGATAACCGGTGAGTTTCTTGCTTTTACTTCACCTATATTGCCCAGCATTTTTTTGTATGATACATCCTTTGATACTATTGCTACAACAGGTGTCCTCTTGGTGAGCAAGGCAAACGGCCCATGCTTAAGTTCCCCTCCGGCAAATCCTTCCGCGTGCATATATGAGATCTCTTTCAACTTCAATGCACCTTCCAGAGCGATTGGGTAATTTATACCCCTTCCAATAAAAAATGCAGTTTGTTTATCATTTACCACTTTTGCTATGTCTTTTATTTTTTCTATATCTCCCAGCACCTTTCTGGTAACCCCAGGAAGCTGGCGGAGATAAGAAACGTAACTTTGTACTTCTTTTGTCTTTAGATTACCATTTTTCATACCAATCGATAGAGCGAGTAGAAAAAACGTTACTATCTGGGCTGTAAATGTTTTTGTTGCCGCCACTCCTATTTCTGGTCCTGCCCTTGTCAAGATAACTCGGTCAGCAATTCTTGTTGCACTGCTGCCTATGACATTTATTATAGCCATAGTTCTGCATCCATGCTTCTTGGCTTCCCTTAAGGCAGCTAGTGTATCTGCTGTCTCGCCGGATTGCGTTACGGCCAGTACAACCCCACTTTTTCTACCGAAATATCTGTATTCCGATGACCGCTCAACATTTACTGGAATGCCTGCAAGGTTTTCAATAATATACTTGCCTGCCATACACGAATAATATGAAGTACCGCATGCAATCAGGGTTATTTTATCAATGTCTTCAATGTTTCCAATCTCAAGTTGTATCCATGGTTCGACCTCCGATATTCTGCCTCTCAATGTTTCTGATATGCAATGTGGCTGTTCATAAATCTCTTTAAGCATATAATGTTCGAAGCCACCTTTTTCCGCTTCTTCGGCATCCCATTCAATCAATTCCTCATCCCTGTCTATTGTATTCCCGTCCACGTCCGTTATACTAACAGACTCGCCGGTTAAAATACAAATATCTCCATCATGAAGATATTTTACTCTATTTGTATATTTTAAAAAAGCAGGTATGTCCGACGCAACAAAGTTTTCTTTGTCCCCCATTCCTATAACTAAAGGGCTTTCTTTTCTTGCACATATCAACTTATCTGGTTCTAGATCAGAGATAACAACTATAGAATACGAACCGCTCAGTTTTTTAATTGCATCGCGAACCGCATCCTCCAGGTCACCTTTATAATTCTCCTCTATAAGGTGAGAGATAACCTCGGTGTCGGTTTCCGATAAAAACCTGTGTCCACCCTCTTGTAGTTCTTCCTTCAATTCTTTAAAATTTTCTATTATACCATTGTGAACAACGGCAATTCTTTTATTACAGCTCAGCTGGGGATGAGCGTTCTCCTTGCAAACTCCTCCATGGGTTGCCCACCTCGTATGTCCTATGCCCAACCTGCCATGTATTTCCGGAATGTTTTTCTCCAGATTTCTTATCTCTCCCACTTCCTTAAACACAAGTAGTTTATCTCCAATTATCCCTACCCCGGATGAATCATATCCCCTATATTCTAACCTCTTCAGACCCTCCAATATTATGTTACTTGCATTTCTGAAACCCATGTACCCTGTAATTCCGCACACTAAACCACCTTGCTTCTACTTGGTATATCTGTATTAATAACTTTTTGTGATGATATGCTACAGTTTTTTCCAATTATTCTGCCAGAATCCAATATAACATTTGCACCTATCCGGCAATCTTCTCCGATAAATCCCCCAATTCCCCCAATCTTATGAAATTCTCCTTCTACTTCAATTACCGAATCTCCAACAACTGTGGAAAGATGCGGAGAAATATAACTGCCTCTGCCTATAATTGAATTTGAAATAATTGAATGCGAACCAATGGTTGTATCCTCCATTATTATCGAATTTCTTACTTCGGTAAACGGGTAAACAGTGACATTGTCTCCGATGCTTGTTGAGGGGAAAATGCAGGCGTGTGGTCCAATTTCACAGCCCTTTCCGATTATCACCGGCCCTTTTATGTAACAACCAGGATTTACGATGGTATCTTCACCAATAACAACGTTTCCATTTATCATAACATCTCTTTCGATTTTTCCGGATGTTTCAGCCGTCAAGCTTTGAAGCACCTCAGCATTCATCCCCAACAAATTCCAGGGGTATACTGCATCTTTCCATTTTCCATTTCTATTTATCCCGTAAATCTTTTCTTTTTCAATCAAAATCTGTAGGGCATCTGTTAAATCGTTTTTTCCTTCTCTAACACAGTTCTTCACAACATCAAAAACCGTTGAATTTAATCTGTAAATTCCGGTAGCTATTAAGTTGCTTCCTGTTACTTCAGGTTTTTCTGCCAGATGGGTGATAATCCCTTTTTCTATCTCTACAACACCATACTTGGAAGACATTTCGCTTTCTTCGATAATGGCAGATGGTTGCTCACTCTCTATCAGCTTACAAATACTTTCTTTATCTATTATATTGTCTCCAGGTAAAACCAAAATCTCATTATTCTCTGCATATCCTTTGCTTTGCAACAAAGCATGACCGGTCCCCAACTGCTTTTCCTGGATTGCATATTCAATGTTAGCTCTCCATTTTTCCCCATTCCCGAAATAATTCATTACAACCTCTTTTTTATAGCCAACTACGATAACCATATCTCGAATTCCATTGCTTAATAGTGCATTAATTACATACTCTAAAATTGGTTTATTGGCTACCGGAAGCATAACCTTAGGCATGCCCTCTGTAAAAGGTTTGAGTCTTGTGCCCTCACCTGCAGCAAGTATGATAGCTTTCATAACATGATGAATTGGGAATTCATATTTTTATTTTGGCATTTTCAAATAAAACAAAAAATTCTTCACAACTGATTTGAACAAGGTAGAGAGTTTACATGAGCTAATAGAGAAGTGAAATAGGGGCAAAGCCCCTATTTCACTTCTCTTACTTTTTAAATCCGTTCATAAACTTTTTTTCTGTGACTGATACAGTAAAGTACTACTTCCTTTTTATTATCATTTATTACATATATGATTCTATGCTCGCCAACTCTGAGGCTGTATTTCCCTTTCAAACTTCCGTGCAATCTTTTGAATGAATGCGGGCTATCTTTCAACTTCTCTATTTTCTTGATAGTCATCTCCTTAATGTTCTTATGAAATTAGGCCGGGAATACTGCGTGGTCTGTAGCGAAGCGTAAGACC
>CAZSHJ010000017.1:0-25607 GCA_964606745.1 uncultured Thermoplasmatales archaeon
GATGCAGTTAGAATAGAATAGCAAAAAAATTCTAATTATGCAAAAGGTCTAATGATTTTAGCCTTGGAATTTGGCCCAGATCATACTCATCTTTTCATTGGAAATTGCAAGAATTACAGCATTCCACAATTGGTGCGTTACTTCAAAGGTTTTTCATCAAAAGTCATCAGGGAAGAATGCTGGGACAGAATCAAAAGAAAGTTATGGGGAGATAAATTTTGGAGCAGCGGTTATTTTTATGAGGCAGTTGGAAGGATCACTAGTGAGACAATACAGTTTTATATTGAACGACAGCAGGGAAAGCATTGGATGAATGTTGATTATGATTATTATCGAAGCATTAAGACAGAAAATCAGACAACTCTCATTGATTTCATTACTCCAGTACGATACGCTTCGGGCTTTAGCCCGGAGTAGTTAACTTTTTACTTAATAAATAATTATGTAATATCTTTGCAGCTTGTCTGCCCTCTCCTAATGCCTCGATAACTGTAGCACCACCACTAACTGCATCACCACCAGCGGCTGTTCCTTCAATATTGGTCATTAACCCGTTATCAACAATGATTCCTCCCCATTTATGGGTTTTTAATTCCGGCGTTTTTGATAAAAAGAGTCTGTTCGGCCTGGTACCTAAAGCCACTATGACTGTGTCTAAATCCATTATAAATTCAGTTCCTTCTATCTTCTTTGGTCTTGGACGGCCACTTTTATCTGACTCTCCAAGTTTCATCTTTACAAGCTCAACTCCTTTAACCCAACCATTTTCTCCAACTATTCTCGTAGGACTAACTAATTCCTTAAAGTTGACACCTTCTTCAAGTGCATGATGCAGCTCTTCCATTCTTGCCGGGGAGTATTCCTTTGTTCTTCTATAAAGAATATGCACCTCAGCCCCAAACCTAAGTGCGCATCTAGCAGCATCCATGGCTACATTTCCTGCCCCGATAACACCTACCCGTTTTCCAAGTATGACCGGAGTGTCATATTTTGGATTGTATGCCTTCATCAAGTTTGTTCTGAGGAGAAATTCATTAGCTGAGCAGAATCTGTTGAGTTTTTCTCCCTCTATATCTAAAAAGATGGGAGCGCCTGCCCCAGTTCCAACAAAAACTGCATCGTATGTATTACGCAGTTCATCGAATGGTATACTTTGTCCTATAACTGTATTAAGTCTGATTTCAATCCCAATTTTCTCTAGATAGGACAACTCTTTATCTACAATATTCTTAGGTAATCGGAAATTGGGAATGCCATATTGAAGTACGCCTCCAGCTTTATGAAGTGCCTCAAACATAGTCACCTTATAGCCATTTTTTCTTAGATCAACTGCACAACTAATACCAGCTGGTCCCGTTCCAATTACTGCAACCTTTTGTTTCTTCTCTTTTATATTGAATTCTTCGTTAACGCCGTTCTCCATTGCCCAGTCTGCAAGAAACGCTTCCAATTTACCTATGTTTACTGCATCATACTTCTTCCCTAAAAGACATGCTCCCTCACATTGATTTTCCTGCGGGCAAACACGACCTGCAATTGCAGGTATAGGGGAGTCTTCTTTAACTTTCAAGTAGGCTTTTTTGAATTTTTCCTCTGCAAGCAGTTTTATGAATCCCTTAACATCTACATGAACAGGACAGTTTTCCGTGCAAGGACTATTCCTGCATTGAAGGCATCTCTTTGCTTCCCTAACTGCTTCCTCTTTATTGTAACCTAGAGAAACCTCATCGAAATTCTTAATCCTTTGGTTAACAGCTTGCTCAGAAACATAGACACGATTTTTAATTATATTTGCCATTATTTCCCACCCGTATCTTTATTGTACTTCTTCATAGCCTCTGTTTCTTTTTCCTTAAACCTACTTGTTGCATTTATTAACGCATCAAAATCTACCATACTTGCATCAAACATTGGCCCATCAATACAAGCTAATTTCATTTCTCCATTTACATATACGCGACATGATCCACACATTCCAGTGCCATCTACCATAATCGAACGTAACGTTACCATCGCCGGTACATCATATGGCTTAATGAGCCCTGCTAACTTCTTTAAGGATGATAGATTTCCACCAGCAAAAATCATGTCAACTTTCTTTTCCTTCAATAATCGTTCTAACACATCCAAGTAATGACCTTTTGTTCCATAAGAACCATCCATAGTCGTTATATAGTATTCGTCACTTACGCTTCTTAATTCTTTTTCAAGGTACTTTGAACCTTTAGTGGGAAAGGTTTGTATTGAAATCACATGATTCCCATCTATTTCATGCAAAGCCTTTGAAGCTGCATAGTTTTCTGCATGTCCACACACCAAGTCAGATGCAAACACAACGTTCCCATATTCCTTAATATCAATTGGATTTCCCAGTGGACCAATCACAGCCTCAAGTTTATCACCTACCTCATAAGTATCGAGCTCACGGGAGGATTTCCCCAATTTCTTTAACACCAAAGCGATATTACCATTTTCTGCTTTTAAGACAGACATGGGAATCCTTTCCCCTTTCGGGTGGGTGAGAAGAACCACAAAATTCCCAGCCTGAAACTTCTCTGCCACTGAAGGAGCTCTCACTTCAAGTAAATAATCCTCTGAATTGAAATATTCCTTACGTGTAATTTCATGTTTCATGTTTTTTCACCGTCCGTTGAATGATTATCATCACTCTTTATAAATCTTTATAAACACTTAATATTCTACATGCTTGGACGCTGTTCATTCCATCGATGCTTTTGATTTTTTTCTGTGATTGTCTTAGCCATTACTGGCACTTCGACCATGACAATAATATCGTGGGAACAACTAACAGTATCAACAAAATCAACCTCATCTAAAGCGTCGATCTTTTGTATTATCTCATCTGCTTCTTTTGGTTGCACGCTCTCCTTTAAATCAATCGACAAATATGCACGGATGCTCATATTTCTGTCCTCCTTTCTATTTTTTTAACTGGTTTGTTTACAACCCCAAATGGGTTAAGTTTTGCCATTCTTTTGCCTCCGTTTCTGATTTTGGCCTAAACAGTTTCTGCTTTAAATATCTTTTTCATTCTAAGCCGACCAGTTCACTTAACTTATTCATATAAGTAGTACTTTGCATATACATCCCTAGAATGAATTCCTTTTTTCTCCAAAATATTTTTCGCTCATTCTTTATACCACCCCTTTTTATTTTCAAACTACCTAAGGGCCTCTTTATTTCTCTAAAGTTTTTATTACTCATATATATGCTTCTCTTGTTTTTGAACTTTTATGCAATGGCAATTCCCAAAATCTTTCAAAATTCAATGGGCTTTCCTTTTCATTTGGAACCAAAGTCATTTTAAATTTCCGGGGCATTCGCCTTCATGAAGAAATGGTGGCTGCTACTGTTTGTTGCTTTGATGATACTTTTCATTGATTTCTGGAACTGGGGCAGCAGTCAGATAATATGGTTCATGCCTTACTGGGTATGGCATATATTCATCCTTGTACTCGTGCTTTCAGCATCATTCGCAATGTTTGCAAAATACGAATGGAGGGATGAATAATGCTAGCAATAGCAATGATGGTTGCATATTTTCTTTTCCTGCTTGCCATAGGCATATATTCTCATAAAAAAACGAAACGTAATGCCGAGGACTACTTTATGGCGAATCGAAGCTTCGGTCCTATCGTGCTGTTCTTCACACTGGCTGCGACAAACTTCTCCGCCTTCACCTTCCTCGGGTTCGCCGGAAAGGCATACACCGACGGCATGGGGCAGTACGGGATAATGGCAATCGGCACCTCCTTCATGGCGGTAATGTTCTATGTCCTGGGGAAAAAGATATGGAAGATTGGAAAGGAAAAGGGTTACATAACGCCCGGCGAGCTCGTCGGCGGAAGATACGGCAGCCGGAATCTCAAACTGCTGTTCACGGTCGTGATGTCCATGTTCACAATTCCGTATCTGGCAATCCAGGCAATCGGTGCGGGATACATTCTTCAGATGATTTTTCCCGAATTAAGCATAAAGATAGGAGCTGTCGCCGTAATAATCATAATCTGTTTTTATGTCATATCAGGAGGTATGAGGGCATCGGGCTGGACAGATATGTTCCAGGGGATGATAATGGTGGCTGCAATGATTGTTGCCTTTGCTTTCATCGCCCATTCACTCGGAGGACTTGGAAGTGCGACATCCGCGGCATTCAAGATTCAGCCGTCGTTGTTCTCCCGCCCCGGCCCCAACGGATACTTTACCGTCAAGATATGGCTCTCCTTTCTGATACTGTGGATTTTCTGCGATCCCATGTTTCCCCAGATTTTCACCCGCTTTTACACTGCAAAGAGTCAGCGATCGTTAAAGACGGCGATGGTAATCTATCCGCTACTGATATCATCCTTTTTCCTTCTGCCCGTTCTGATAGGGGTATGGGCGCATGGCACGGGCATTGATGTGGCAAACCCCGATAACGTGCTACTTCTGATGGTGAGGAACTATACCCCTTCGGTAGTATTCTCATTTGTAATCGTGGGTGCCCTGGCTGCCCTCATGTCAACCGCCGACTCACAGCTTCTATCTCTATCGACAATACTCACATGCGATATACTGGGCAAAAAAGTCAGGTACAGCAGGGTCATGACACTGGCACTTACGGTTTTCTCAATACTGTTTGTCGTTTTCGGGTACAGCCAGAAGGCAGGAATAATGGGAACGCTGGTGAGCACGACATTTTCCGGGCTGGTTGTTCTGTTTCCGACGGTTGTGGCAACATTATACTGGAAGAAGGCGACGAAATGGGGATGCATGGCAAGCATTATCGGGGGGGAATCCATCGTATTTTTCCATAACAGCATGCCGTTCCCGACATTCGGCTTTCTGCCGTCAATGGTAGCCCTTGCCGTCTCCTTTGCACTGCTGTTCATATTATCCATGCTGACATTCGAGGATAAAAAAGTGTAGCGCAAATGGTATAATCTGCACCGGCAGTAGCGAAAAGATTAAAGATTGAATGGGCATTCGTTGCCATCCATATAAATACGATAAAAGAGAGGAAAAAATGAAAACAGATGTAGTTGTAATCGGAGGAAGCGCTGCAGGGATTGTTGCAGCGGTAACTGGAAAGTCAAACTATCCGGAGAAGAATTTTATCCTCGTCCGAGAGGAAGAGAAAGTGATTGTCCCATGCGGCATACCCTATGTTTTCGGCTCACTGGAAAGCAGTGACAAGGACATAGTGCCCGATAATACCGTTAGCAATGCCGGTGTAAATCTGAAAATCGGGAAAGTGATGGCAATCGACAGGGAAAATAAGATATGCAGGCTGAATGACGGCACGGAAATCAAATTCGAAAAACTTGTCATGGCTACGGGTTCCATACCCAAGATTCCCGGATGGCTCAAGGGCACGGACTTGGAGAACGTGTTTATAATACCCAAGAATAAGGAATATCTTGACCGAATGGTGGAAAAACTTGAGCAATGCAAAAAAGTTGTCACTGTAGGCGGAGGATTCATAGGTGTGGAGGTATCTGATGAGCTGAACAAGAAGGATAAGGAAATCACCATCGTCGAAATCCTGCCGCATGTACTGGGGATGGTGTTTGACGATGAAATAGCTTCCATTGCCGAGGAACATCTTATCTCAAGAGGTGTGAAGGTGATAAGCGGTGTGGGTGTAAAGGAAATACTTGGTGATGAAAAGGTTGACGGTGTCCTTCTGGAGAATGGAGAGAAACTTGATGCAGACGCAGTGATTCTGTCCCTTGGCTATAATCCGAATACGGGGCTTGCAAAAAAATCCGGTATAGATGTGAATGAGAAGGGTTTTGTAAAAGTGGATGAGTACATGAGAGCTGGTAATCCCGACATCTTTGCCGTGGGTGATTGCGCCGAAAAAAGGGATTTTATCACCAGAGAGGTGAGTGGCATTATGCTTGCATCCACCGCCTGTGCAGAGGCAAGAACCGCAGGCATGAACCTGTACAAATTATCCACGGTAAAAACCTTTAGCGGGACGATTGCAATTTTCTCAACCGCCATCGGAGATTTGGGTTTCGGGGCGGCGGGGCTGACCGAAAAGATGGCAAGAAAAGGGGGATTTGATATTATCACCGGCACCTTTGAAGGCATTGATATGCATCCGGGTACGCTGCCGGGCGTGCATAAACAACTCGTGAAGCTGATGGTTGCACGGGAATCGGGAGTGATACTTGGAGGGGAGGTCGTGGGCGGGCCGAGTGCCGGGGAAATAACAAACCTTATCGGAATTGCCATTCAGAATAAAATGACCGTGAACGGCATATTGACTGCACAGATAGGCACACATCCGCTGCTCACTGCACCCCCTACTGCATATCCTGTCATAAAAGCCGCCGAGGTTGTGGCAAGGAAAATCAATCCGGTATAGGTGGTAATGGTACCTGTCACAGAAACCAGTTTATGCCTGCCACAACTGCGGTTGTAACAATTGCCCCAGCGATGACGATGCCGATGAAGATATAGAACAGAGACTTTTTGAAATCAAGACCAAACAGGTATGCCGCAAGACTTCCCGTCCATGCCCCCGTGACTGGCAGCGGGATGGCGACGAAAAGGATTAGTGCAAGACTTTCCCACTTCTCCACACTCTTTTTTGTTTTTTTACGCGTATGCTCGAATATTCTGTCGATGGAACGTTCCCAGAATCTCCATCGCTTCAAAAATCTCTCCACGGGGCCGAGAAATTTCAGTATGAATGGTACGGGGATGAAATTGGCTGCAATAATTAGCGGTATGATCGTATACGGATTTAGTTTGTACACGCCGATGGCCAGGGGAATTGCCCCCCTCAGCTCGGAGATGGGCATCATTGCCAGCAGCATAACCCATAGCCACTGCATTATGCTGTTCATATTACCATCTTCCCCGCGCCGGCATTGCCGGTAAACTCTCCGTTTTCAACAATTCTCTTTCCTCTGACAAGTACATGCAGGGGGTATACGCCTTTTCTGCCTTCATAACTGCTCCAGCCGCATCTGGAATGTGACTCTATCTTTTTTTCCTTAAAATCTATGACAAGCAAGTCAGCATCTCTTCCGACCTCTATTCTCCCCTTGTTTATCCCGAATGTTCTTGCCGGCATTTCGCAAAGCATGTGATGCACCGCCTCCAAAGCCATCCGTTCCTCCTTCACCTCCTCGAGCAGCAACGGAAGTGTGGTATCGACCCCGGGCATCCCGGACGGAGCAGTTGAAAAGTCCTTCTTCTCATCGAGCAAATGGGGTGCATGGTCCGATTCCATGATGCCGTCAAATCCCTGTCTTGCAATATCAAAAATCTTTTTCCTTTCATCCTCTTGCCTCAGCGGGGGATTGACCTTTCCCATCGCAGGGAATTTGAATTTTGATGATGTGGACAGGAACATGTGGTGGGGCGTCACACCTGCACTTGCACCACTTTTTTTCAGAAGGGCAAGGGAGAATGAAGATGAAACATGGCATATATGCAGGCGGGCGTTTATTCCGCTGTTTACATCCAGAATTCTTTTTATTTCATCCTCCTCACATTCCACGGGTCTGTTTTTCTCGTGTTCTGAAAGAGTGATGCTTCTGCCCCGTTTTATGCATTCCCGGCTTTCTGCATGGACTGCAAGCACATTCCCGCTTTCCCTCACTTTTTGCAGCACATCCTTCAATCTTTCAGCTGGGACGAAAATCTCATTGTCACCCGAAAGGTATGTCTTGAATGCCTTGCATTTCCTCGCCATGGCTTTCACATCACTCCCATCTCCTATACCTCCGTAGAGGGAAAAATCAACGCATGCCTTTTTTCTCACAAGTTTTATCTTTTCATCGAGGGCAGAGGTAGTCATTACAGGAGGTTTGTTATTCGGCATGTCCATTATGAATGAAATGCCCCCGACGGCAGCGGCCCTTGTGCCGGTAAAAAAATCTTCCTTTTCCGTATGCCCGGGCTCCCTGAAATGGACATGAATATCAAGCCCGGCGGGAAAAATCAGCTTTTCACCGAAATCGAAATGCCTTTCACCGCTAAGAATTTTTTTTACTGAAGTAATCCTCCCGTCATCTATGCCGATGCATCCTTTCTTTATCTCACCGCCGATGAATAGATTTCCCTCGATTACCCGCTCCATTTCAATATGTATCTGTCCCCACTATAATTTTCTTTTCATTTGAAGGGAAAGGGCATGATGTCAATGCCAAAAAGGGAAATGAACCACTCGCTGATTTTTTCGATGAATTGCCATATACTCTCGTATATCTTCGGCATTCTCACATGCAGCGGGTCCGACCAGTCACTCTCCTCGCCATTTATATCTTTAGCTTTGACTTTTATTTTGAATGTGCCTCTAGAACTCCATGTGTGATTTTCTTTCACACTTTCTCCAGAATTGAACGGACCTAACCAATCAGATTCTGTTCCATCGCCCCAACTAAACTTATAATATATTTGCTCTCCATTTGGTTCAGTTGTTACAGCAGTATATGAGTATGTTTCACCCGCATTTCCTGAAGACGGTCCATTTATTGTTGGTTTTTCAGGGGGCTCACTGACACGGAAAGCAACAGAAGGATCACCGAAGAGATTAAGTTGATAGTAAGTCCATCTCATCATCGACCTTTGAAGCAAATATATATTGTCTTCCTTTGAATCCTGGTTTGTCTTACCAAGAGTCGTTATTTTTTCTCCGAATATTGCATCATAAAATTGCCTAGTATACATACTGCTATCCCCATCCGTTCTATCCGCCCAGAAAAATCCATATCTAGCATTCCAAATGCCTGCAAATGCTCCGTTGCTTGTTTTTACAGTCATGTATTCAGCAAAACAGTCATCACCAGAATAATCAAATCCTCCTGCCATACATCCAGAAGAATATGCAAAGAATGGTTTTGTGTTTGTAAACTCGCTTACGTAATCATTTGACATTTTCATATTATAAACATAATTGGAATGCCCGTCATGATGTAATATATGAATATTTTTATTTACCAGCTGCAATAGGTCTGTCGCACTCCATCCTGTTTCCCAACCATTGTTTGGATCAAAACCCGGACGATCTCTATCATATATTTTTGTAATATTGTATTTATCTGATGGAATTCCAACAGTTGTAAAACCATCTCTGTTGGATCCGTCTACTAAAGCATCATTTAAGTCGCCACCAAAATTAAGAGTTTCATATTCTCCAAGAAATTCTCCAGCCAATATTACTTTGGATAGATATTCATCACCAGCGTTCATGTTTAGATATGCTACAGTTTTTTGAACAAAGTTGTTTACATCCTGCATGTTATCCACACAGGCTCTGCCAACATAAACCTCTGCAAAAAGATCGACATCTCTACCATTTTCTCCATCGTTTGGCTCTCCCCATTTATCATCTCCGTCGTAGTTAAATGATCCATCAAGGTATCCAAAATATTGATCGACAGGAATTATATCGTCATAAAACCACGTATCTTCGTCATAACCTGACACATATAACATTTTTGTTGGGATTATATCTTCATCCCCACCAATTAGAAGATACTCAATATTATATTCAGTATATTCTTCTCTAATAAAATCTCTGATGTCTTCTGGTGTAACCGATCCAGGAACTAAAGAAATATCATTTAATGTTTTAATCTCTGTTGCCAGACCTTTATCTTCATGGGCATTTTTTAACGGTTCAAAACCATTTTTCAACCCATTTGTTGTGAGAATTAGGAGGTCATATTGGTCTTGATTTGCCTTAATTAGTTTATTTTTATCATACGTATTCAGAATTTCAGGGTTATCAACTTTATTTAAAACTTCTAGTCTATCTTTTTCTCTACCTCTGTAAAGTTGATTATCATTTGTTTGGGATGTTTTTACATTAACTGTAATATCTGGATAATAAAGCAACTCACCTGTTGAAGGTATGTATTGGACGGGGTAAAGCCTTAGAACGAGGATATCATAGCCCCTGAAGCTGTACGTTCCAACATTTGTATACAACTTCCCTGGCAACTCCTTCTCGGAGTTATATGCGGGGCCGGCAACCGGCGGTGGTGGATGTGCACCTTCCACGAGAGGGACGGCGTTGCCGACGGGCACGATGTGATAATTCGAACCGAGACATATCTTTCCACCCGGAACGATTTGTATGCTTTCCACCTTCGCTCCTTGGGGCAAGAGGATGTAAGCTCCCTTTGCAGGTAGACTCGGGTCGCCCGGATTGCCGTAGCATGCACCGTCATCGAGGGCGATGTTATCGTAAATGGTATCCTTTACTATAATTTTGCCGACCGTGGGTTTTTCAAATGAATACCTGATGGAAATCTGGTCATGCCCGTTTTCATTTGCGGCAAGGACAGGGAGAGATGAGAGAAGCATCATGCCAAGGACAAAAACAGCTATGCCTTTACTCCTCATCTTGTTGCCGTACAGAGCCCCGAAAGAATAATTGTGCAACAATGTAATCAACTCCATAACATAAAATGGAATTGCTATATAGAATTTATGCTGATGAAAAATAAAGAAAAGGGGAAAGGGAACTCAGCAAAAAAAAAATAAACGACATAACAAAAAGTTGAGGAAAGAAAGAGTTGTTGTAGAATATACGGTAGGAAGGATGAAAAAGTTTAACATTATGGAAAATGAATTTAGAAATAAACTTGAAAGATATGATGATGTGTCCTCCATTGTCTCAGGACTGGTAAATTTCAGATTGATACATCAGGAAGGATTTGATCTAATGGCATTCATTGATTGAAAGTCAAAAAATGATATGGTTAGAAGGGATTATCAAGAAATTGTCAATTATGCAAAACATCTAATAAATAAAAATATAGACATTTTGGAAAAAGAAATAGATGAAAATGTCCATAGATTGTATGGTTTGTCTGATAGTGACAAGAAGGTAATTGAAAATTACCTGTGGTTTTGTTTACACCCACCTATACTCATCTTTAAGTTTAATGACAAAGGCTTTTCGATGCAGCCATTTTAATAATCCTTTCAAATCTTCGACATCTTTGAAGAGATTTTTATCCACTTCTCGATATATCCCCTCTGCCGTACCTTTTCCTAGCTTTCTTAGAATCATCTCTACATTAAATGATCTAACTTTTTCAAATTCGACTCTAGCGCTATATCCAATATTTTTGAATAACGGATCGTTTTCCAACTCCCAAAATCTTTCTAAGAAATTATTCCTAGCTCTCTTCAGTAAGGATACATCTACGATATCCCTTCCTTCGGCCCTAGCTAGAGACTTTGCTTCCCTTTCCAAGTTTCCTATACATTTCTCTGCCTTCATCCTAGCAATTATATCTCCAAATTTTTCTGGCATCATATCGCACAAAACGGCATCTATATCTTTTTTGATTTTCTCACGGTATTTCTCTTCTTCCTGATTAGATATATTCATTGGGGGTGTCTTATGTCTCATTGAAACGATTTGCAACCATAACTCTTCATCAATAACCTTTGTTAGGTTTGGTATGTAGGCATCATCCCCCATCAATCTACTCAAATTGGGAATAGAGACTTCAGATTCGAAGAACTTATGGAGCATATCCTTATGAAGCTGCCTTCCTTTACTTTGGGAATCTATCATCGTTCCCACAATAGAATATTCTCCTTGAAAGCCAAACCTTTTCCTATTTTCGTCATCCACAACCTTAAAATCCAAACCCTCTACAGAACTCAAATAATTCTTTCCAGTAATAATCTTTTCGGCAAGATGGATTGCTATTCCATCGCCTATGTTTGTATTTGTACCCCTTATTCCAGATTTGGGCGGCAAAGCCGACCTATATTCGGGAGGCAACATCAATTGCATTGTCTTACATAATTCTTTGGCAAAATCTGATTTATCGAGAATAGATGCTAAAGAGATTCCCCCAATGCCGCCTAAAACGAATGGAGAACTTGCAAGTGGGGCCTGCAGTGATTCTGCTAAAAATGTTTCTGCATTGATATTCTCTTCAATTATTTTGCTGAGAATCTTGCTTTCGAAAGGGACGTCTACGTATATACTGTCACTATCTAATTTTTCCCAATCTTCGATCTCTATTGCATATTCTCCGATCGTAGATTTTATATAACCATCAAGAATAACTGTCTTTTTGGGGGAAATGATTCTAATCAAAGAATAATCGTTCGGTACCTTTTTAGGGGGAAAAAATGCCACTATTGGATTAACGGGGCAATTTCTGAGGGCAGAGAGCCCTTTGCATAGATAATCTCCATGTTCTCTATATTTCAACCAACCTGCTCTGATTTTAATTGGAACTACATAATAACATACTTCTTTCAGTATATCTCCATATGGGGTATGAAGAAAATTATTTTTCCAATCGAGCGTCTCATTTATCCTTTTTCTTTCAGATTTAAGGAAATCCTTATTTAGGTAGCGATCCCAAGGGTATCTTCTATCACTACTTTTTCTCCACAGATACCATTCCTTGCTCGTTAAATTATTCATATTTATACTATCACTTATTTATCTTTTGGTAGAGATATATAAACAAAGTGAGTAAAAACTTTTCGATGCATGTGAACTGTTGAATAAAGTTTTTCATACCAAAGATTTAATTATCCGGGCTGGAGTTCATGAATTCAACATTTTGGGGTTAAGATGATAGATGAAGGGCTTGCGGAATATGGACTCGAGATGGCTGATAAAGCCGATTATGCGGAAATAAGGATGGAGAGTGTGAAGGGCAATTCGATAACAATGTCCAACGGCGTTATCGAGGGCTCGGAGCTTTCGGAGAAAATCGGGCTTTCGGTACGGGTTCTGGTCAACGGGGCGATGGGTTTTCACTCTACGAACATGACTGGCAGGGAAGTGATAAAAGAGGCCGTGGATAAGGCAATAAAAATCGCTTCCCTGCAGGAAAGAAAGGAGAAAATCGGGCTGAGCGATGAAAAGGCATGGAATGACAGGTGGGAGATAAAAGAAAAAAAGTCCCCCCCCGGCTTGGACGGGATAATAGATTACCTGCAGTCACTTGATTCCATTGCAAAGGACGACACGCTCTCAAGAGTATTTTTTTATGACGGGGAAACGGCGGAGAAATATTACGTAAACACCGACGGGGCAAAAATTTATTCGAAAACACCCCTTCTTTCCCTTTATTACCTGATAACCGTCGGGGAGGGGGGAAAAACGGAGCAGATGAACAGGGAATTCGGCAATGCCGGCGGATGGGAATTCGTGGAAAAGTGGAAGGCAGGGGAGGCACTTGCAAGGGACATAGATGTCATGAAAAAACTCATCAGTGAGGGAAAGAAGCCCCCCGAGGGCAGCCTTGATATTGTCGTCGGCCCCTATATCACAGGGCTCATTGCACATGAATCGTGCGGCCATCCGTTCGAGGCGGACCGCATTCTCGGCAGGGAGGCGGCCCAGGCGGGTAAATCATTCATAGAGGCAGGTATGCTCGGGGAGAGGATGGGAAGCGAGTGTGTGTCGGTGGTTGATGACCCGATGGTGCCGAACAGTTACGGATATTACAGGTATGATGACGAGGGGGTGAGGGCAAGGAAAAGATACCTGATAAAGGACGGCACGATAAACGAATTTCTGCACAACCGTGAGACGGCATTTTCACTTGGAAAGAACAGCAATGCTGCTGCCAGGGCTTCCGCCTACGACCGTGAGCCGATAGTGAGGATGGCGAATACATATATTCAGCCGGGTGATTTTTCGCTGGAAGAATTGATAGGAAGCGTGAAAAGGGGGATATACATGGCAACATTTATGGAGTGGAACATAGACGACCGCAGATACAACCAGAAGTATGTGGGCGAAGAGGCGTACTGCATAGACGGAGGAGAAATTTCGCACATGGTGAGACATCCTGCACTGGAGATTACCACCCCGTCATTCTATCAGTCCGTGGATGCGGTGGGAAGGAAACTCGAATTCTATCCGGCAACGTGCGGGAAGGGAGAACCGATGCAGGGTGTGCCCGTATTCACCGGAGGGGGTGCCGTGAGATTGAGAAACGTGAGGGTGAGATGATGATTCGATATGCGGTTGAAATGGCAGAGAGGGCAGGGATGGATGATTCGATTGCCAAGCTGGTCTCAAGGAAGGAGAAACAGGTCAAGTTCCATAAAAGTGAGATAAGCATCATAAAGGAATGGGATGAGATTGTGATGGAGATATTCATGGCAAAAGGCAAGAGAACACTGATGCTTGCCGTTGAAAATCCCGACAGAAAAAAAATCAAAGAGGCAGTTGACAGGGGTAAAGGCATTGTCGGTCTGACGGCACCGAAGGAGGAGTACCACGGCATCGGGGAAAACGAGAAACCGTACGTCGAAAATAAAACATATGATGAGAATGTGGATGACGAGGGAAAAATCATATCTCTTGCCAACAGAATGATTGACGATGCCCTCGGGTACGCCGGGGAGGTGGCAGGCGTCATTTACGCCGGAAAGGAGCATGTGGAACTGTGCTCATCCGGCGGGATTGACGAAGAGGATAAAAATAGCTGGATTTCGCTTTCGGCAAGAGCATTTGCATCCGATAGGGCATCGGGACACGCGGTCCGGTGTGCAAGAAGCCTGGAAGCAGTCAAAAAGGATGCCGGAAAGGAGGCGGGAAGAATAGCAGAGATGGCTATAAATCCGAAAAAAATTGAGAGAGGAAAGTACGATGCAATCTTTTCACATCTTCCGTTCGCAAACTTGATTTCATACATGTCGGAGTTTTCATCCGCATTCCATGTCGACAGCGGTATGTCATTCCTTGCCGGCAGAATGGGGAAGGATATCGGCAGCGAGCATATCACAGTGACGGACAGCGGCATTCATCCGGACGGCATATCATCGAGGAAATTTGACGACGAGGGGCTGGCAACCGGAGAAACAAGTGTACTGGACCATGGGCGGCTGAAATCATACCTTCACAACACGTCGACGGCCCGCAAGCACGGAACGAAAACGACTGGAAATGCTGGCATAGTATATCCGACACCCTGGAACGAGATAGTGGAGCCGGGAGATATGTCGATAGAGGAAATGCTGGAGGGAATTAAGAGGGGCATATACATAACCAATGTGTGGTACACGCGCTTCCAGAATTACATGACGGGCGATTTTTCGACCATTGCCAGAGACGGGGCATTTTTTGTTGAGGACGGAGAGATAAATTATCCTGTAGAGGGTATAAGGATAAGCGACAGCATGCCTCGTATTCTGAAAAACGTCGAATCGCTGTCAAAGGATGTAAAACAGGTATACTGGTGGGAAGTGGAAGTTCCGGTATTTACCCCCCAGGTGCTGGTGAAAGATATCAATATAACAAAATCATTTCTGTAACGTTCCCGTGGATTCGCATGTATTTGTATAGCACATATTATTCCGTAATACAGCAATCTTGTACTTATGTAATATAATCTATAATCTGTGATATAACAGGTATAAACAATCATCCAAAAAAATGTAACCGTCTAACTGCCACGTGTCATCTGCATAATCTGTTCTTAATTAGTCCCATCTTATTTTGCAATGATGCAGGTTATAACTGTGATATCTTTATCGTTACTCTGTTCTCTCCCGGTTCCGCAACCCACGGTACACTCACTTCGATATGTCCGTTTACAGGTACAGCCAGCCCCTCCACCCTGTTTTTCTCCTTCCCGTTCACATACAGAATGACCTGGGCATTAGCAGCAGATGCTTCACCCTTGTTAGTCATCTTCACCTTGGAAATAACCTTTTCACCTTCCTTGAATACATCGGGCTCGTGTTCGATACTTTCCATTTCGAGATTCACTTTCGGTTCCCGGATAAGCGCTGCAACATTTATTCTCCCGCTCTTCCCTCTCTTCGTTACGGGCTTTGCGATTATATCCACGGATGCCCACTCGTCCATGGATGCATCCTCGGGTGCCTCAACATGCAGTGTCACCTCGGCACTCTCTTCCCCGTCAATGGTCACAACCTCCCTGTCCAGGTCAGTCTTCCATTTGCCCGGTATATCCCCGCTCACCGCCAGCTTGTAGTTGAGTCTGTTTTTCCCTCCCTTAATCTTATCAAGTGTATTTTTCACGTCTATGGCATAATCCGCCGAATAACCAGGAGGGATTTCTTTCATTCGTTCCTCACAGCTCAAGACAACGTATTTCTTTGCATAGTCGGTTAACAGTATGACCACGGCAATCAGACCTATAATACCTACGATGAAAACAATAAACAGTACTGTACTGGATATCTTACCCGCCCCGCCGCCCCCGCCGTTCCCCCCGTGCATAACCGCGGTTGTCGTCACGGATGCTGAATCGCTCTTTGAAGAGTTCTGGGACTGGGCTGTAAGGATGAGCTTGCAGGTGCTGCCGTTTTCCGCATCGAGCGGTACGTCGACCGATACCACTGCATTTCCGCTTTTCCCCGGCCCGAGAGTGACCGACTGCTTATCAAGTGATGCCGTCCATACCGAGGTCATGGACAGAGAATAAGAATCCCTAATGTCGCCCGTATTTGTCACGGTGAATGAATATGTGACCGTATCTCCGGGCTTTACTTCTTCGCCGGACGGAGCGACTACATTCGCGTCATAAACAAGCTCTGCCACCGTCGTGTTTAGCCACAGGGAATCTGTTACAGTACTGCCCTCCGCAGTTATCGTGATGTTAAGAAATGACCCGGGCTGTGCGTCTGTCGGAGGCGTAACTCTCACATCCGAATAGTTGAGATAGTTTGGGGCAACATTGAGAACATCTGAGTCAATCTCCACGTTCCAGTCCCCGGAGTAATCGGATGACAGGGTAACCACCTCATTTTGATTTCCTCTGTTCCATACCGCAACATCGTAGGTAGCCTCATTCCCGGCCTTGACCGACTGCTGCTGCGGGTAACAATCCAGTTCTATTCCGCCCTGTGTTTCATTGAAAGGCACTCTTACGGATGAAGGATGAGTGGTGGAATCGTATACCACATTGGTGGAAAAGAAGGGGGATAAAACGCTGAACGGAAAATACGAGAATAAATCCACGGTTTTTTCAACCCTTATCCCAAGGGAATGACCTGACGGTATTGTATAATCAACATTCCTAATGGTGAATGTCTTCTGCTTCACCGTATCATTTGAAATAAAAAACATGGGGGTTGCCGCTGTCGAACCTATCTCGTCCCCGACACCCGAAGAGGAAACATCGAGCAGAAACACCCTTACAACCCTCATCTGGAGGAGAAGCAAGTCGGTCCTCAGGAAGTATGCCTCTATGAAAAGCGATACGGTCACGTCGCCGTATATTTTCTGGTCAGATTGCATGGGAGACGTGTACCAGCTTACGGTACCCACGTTCAGGTCCTGGAGCGAGTCGTCCATTTTGCCAGGATCCGACGTGTCCATGAGCAGGGCATCTGGATGGTCAGGTGAAACTTCGTCATGAAGCCAGAGCCATGTTCCCTGTGCCGAAGAGTAACTTGGAATGATTAAAACGATGGCGGCAATGACAAATAAGATGGGGAATAATCTTCGGCTTTCCATTCAGGAAAGTAAATGACTTCTCTTTTATATATATTTTTATTAAAAATAATTCCTAGCTTGAAGCAGGCAGTGCACAAGATAGATTTATGGTATATTATTTCAATAAAAAGAAGTACATAGAAACCTTTTAGTACATTACGCTAGGAGAAATATGATTCTCATACTGGCAGCAGTGGATGGCATCTTACCATAATACATCCTGATTTTGTTAGCAAAACAAAATTAGGCATCGACATTGCGTAATACAGCTCTTTCAACCTTCAGAAGTAAGTGCCGCTAACATACCTTCAAGTGTCCCACCTCAGCGAATAATACAGCCCTATTACCAAAGTATTGAAGAGATATTCAATCAGGTCTTCATCATATCAACTAATTTTCTGCCATGCAACCTCTTTTTCCTGTTTTTTATTATCATTAAAGATACGTATTGCTGATCTATTGAGAAGGTCATTCCAGGAGAAAGATAAATATTTTTTATTGCACCAAAACTATCTGGAAATCTCTGGTCATAGTCTTCCTGCCATTTAAGATGATTTCTAATTTTATAAAAATTGCTTGCTAGGAATACATTGTATCTCCCGGTACCAGCCTTAATTATCAATGGGATGTGTGGATCGTCATGCATGATCTTTAATATGCTGTCATTCTGCTTTTTAAGTTCTAATAGAGAGAAAACCAAAATATAGTCGGGTGGAACAATAAATTTGGGAAACCTGCAAGTCGGGTACCCCACTATTTTTTCTTTAAGAAGAATTGCTATACGTCTTTCTATTGTTTTTCTGTGCACATTTAGTTTTTTTGCCAAAAAATTTTCATTTGTTCTAATTCCTTTTCCATTTAAAAGTAATTTGAGTATATCAAACGAGAACTCATCTATGGCATATCCCTCTATTTCTGTATGATGTTTTTCTCGAAAATTTTTTTCTAAAACATCAATTGAAGAGGAAGGATCATACTTTACAATCATCTTATTACTAAAAAGTAATGCATCTGAGGGATATCTGGTCTCTCGGGACGGAATTTTGCCGTCCTTTACCAAATTGTCTCTCCACATCTGATAAGAATGGATATCCTTATGATACTCGACTAACAAGGTGTTATATTCCTCTTCCTTATGGAAAAAAGCAGCGAAAATGTGCTCGTCTTCTTCAATGAATCTATTGGTCAATTTATCCCTCGGAAGATCGGCTCTCGTAACTACAAAGAGAGGAAACTCTTTATATAGCCAGAGAAATGGATAGATTGGTTTATTGATAATATTATGCTCAAATAGCTCATTGAGTCTATTCTTAATAGTATTTCTATGTTTTTTAAGGGTTTTAGAAAGCTCGCTTATATTTACTTCCACGCCAATGCCTGAACACATAAAGTCTAATAAATTTAGATTTAATTCATCATTTAGCAAATCGGACATTAAAAAGGTATATGTTGTTGCTTTTAATACTTTTTCTAATTTTATATGCAAAATTTTTACAAAATATTATAAAAAAATATAAGTTAATATTTGATAAAAATTAATCAATTAATGTAATTATTGTACAATATCCTTACACTTTTTTTGTTATATTTATCATAAATTTAGCGTATTGTGTAAGCTGGATTTATTATGCTGATGTGCATTCCGTTTATCAGAGGTGACATAAATGGCCGAAATGAATAGCAAAACTGTATTTGAACCCGAAGAACTGGTTGAAATCATTAAGGAAGTGAATATTTCAGCCTTCCTAGATAAATGGGGACCGGAAAAAGTGATACAGGTCTATGACCCTGAAATCAATATGCAGGGCGTTTTAGTAATAGATAACACAGCTTTGGGACCTGGAAAAGGGGGAATAAGGATATCTCCAACGGTAACACCTCTAGAGGTTTTTCGTTTGGCACGAGCAATGACATGGAAATGTTCTCTGGCGGATATACCCTTTGGCGGTGCCAAGTCGGGTATCCGGGCAAACCCCTTCGAGATAGATAAAATCAAGTTCATGAAATCTTTTGCCAAAAAAATATCTTTGGTTGTTCCAGAGAAATATATTGCAGCCCCGGATATGAATACCGGCGAGAAGGAAATGGCCGCCTTTGTTGAAGAAGTTGGGGATTTGCAAGGTGCCACAGGTAAGCCCGAGAGGTTAGGTGGTATTCCTCACGAGCTGGGCACTACTGGTTTTGGTGTGGGCGTGGCACTTGAGACCGGGCTTAAGATGGTTCATGAGTTCGTAGGATTGCCAGAAAACGTATCTGATGTAAGGGTGGCAATTCAGGGCTTTGGCAACGTCGGTATAGGTATTGCTAAATATTTGTTTAACAATGGGGCGAAAGTAGTTGCTCTGAACGACTACTGGGGTGGAGTTTATAACCCGGAAGGGATAGATATAAACGAAGTTTCTAAGCACTCCTATGCAACCTGTGAGAATAGTTCAATAAAAAACTGTAAAGATGGAAAAGAAATAGCAAGAGACGATGTTTTTAAAGTTGATTGTGATATACTTGTTCCAGCGGCGTGTGGCAATGTCATAAATACAAATAATTGGTCTTCAATCAAAGCTAAGTATATAGTTGAAGGGGCAAATAATGCAACTACGCCTGATGCCGAGGTAGCTCTATACGAAAAAGGCACAATAATCCTTCCAGATTTTTTGGCTAATGCCGGAGGTGTTATAGGATCATATGCCGAGTACAAGAAAATGAATGCAGAAAGCGCATTTTCATTAATCGAAACGAAAATTAAAGATAATACCAAATTGATTCTCCAACGCTCATTGGAATCTGGCATATCCCCCAGAAGGATTGCCAAAGATATTGCTCAGGAGAGAATACTCAGGGCTATGGAAAAGCGAGTATGATGGACGATTCCTACTCTGTTGATCTCTCCCTCATTTGGGGCAATCTTAGAAACCTTGTTGACTTTGAACATATCAAGATACCGGGTGACATAAAAATAGTTGGTACTACAGTCGGAGAGTTCCCCATAGACTCGTATAGGCCTATTTTACTTGAGGAGAAAAAAAAGAAGAATATAGCTGGCAGAATAAATCGTGTATTTGTAGGTATGAAAAATACCACTTGGGAACATAGTAGAGTCATAAAACTCCCCATTTATCATAACAATAACGATGTAAGTGTGGAAAAGTTGGGAATGATTATCAAACACTGGAGAAATGCTTTAATGCCAGATGAAATTCCCTGTATAGCAATTGCTGTCGGGGCTCGGGGCTATTACTGTGATGAACGAGAAAGTCAATCGCTTTTGGTGTTGGTACTCTGGCATGATGCGGTTGGAAAAATTTTAGAACTTGACTGGGCTGAAGGGCCGTTGGAAGATTGCATCACTCCAGAATGGTACTTGAAATCAACCGATTTATTGTCATTAGACAATGCTCTTGGTGAAGTAAAAAAGACTTGTAAACACTTTCCTGCTTGGGAAAATCTTGAATTTTCCATATGTGTTAGTCCATCTTGTTTGGGTGATAATTTGCAAGGAAAAAAAGCGGCTACATCTCAAAAAGCTTGGCATTATGAATGGAAATACCAAAAACATGATAATTTAATAAAGGACTTGAACTTGGTTTTAGATAAAACAAGAGATATATTTACTATGAAGAACAGTCCATATAAAATAAAAGCAAAGTAAAACTATAATATGGAATAAACACTTATGAAAACCAGTCTTTTTTATACAAAAAGTTTAACATGAGATTTGGTATTCACCTTGCATTATATGTTCGAGATAGTAGACATGGAACAGATGACTCCTAATGTAAAAAGATTTGGAAATAAAATAATCGTTGCGACAAATGAAGAAAGATGATAAAAATGAAAGATTTGGCATATGTTCGTACATATGAGAAAAGCCAGGGCTCTTTAATACCTCTGTTACAGGAAACTCAAAAGAATTTCGGTTATTTGCCGAAAAAAGTGCTTCAAGAAATTTCTGACTACCTGGAGGTTCCATTAAGCAGAATTTATGGCGTAGCGACTTTTTACTCGCAGTTTAGATTCGAACCGATTGGAAAATATTTAATAAAGATTTGCCACGGTACTGCCTGTCACGTAAGTGGTGGTATAAACATCTCCCAGGCAATCAGGGAAGAGTTCGGTGTTCAGGAAGGAAAAACAACAGAGGATGGTTCAGTAACTCTTGAGAGAGTTGCCTGCCTGGGTTGCTGTAGTTTGGCACCCGTGATAATGATAAATGATAAAGTTTACGGAAAGCTGACACCGGATAAGGTTAGAAAACTTGCAAAAAAACTTAAAAAAGGTGAGTTACATGATTAAGGCTGTCACCATCGGCATGAACTCCTGTGGAATAGCAGCCGGAGCAAAGGAAACCTATGAATCGGTTGAGAAAGAGCTGGAAAAGAGAAATTTGGGCATTCCACTTAAGATTGTCGGTTGTGTTGGAATGTGTTATAAGGAGCCAATTGTCAGCATAATTACGGAAGATGAAATCATAACATACGGAAACATAATGCCAGATGCGGTTCCCAAAATTGTAGAAGGACATATAATAAATGGAAAACCAGTCGAAGAGTGGATAGTTAAAAGGGACTGGTACGAAGACGGTGTTAGGAAAACGTGGGACACTGATGGCTACTTTGACAAGCAAAAGAAAATAGTCCTGGAAAATAGCGGTTACATCGATCCCGAAGACATAGACGAGTATATCGCTGCTGGCGGCTATAAGGCGATTGAAAAGGCTTTGGGAATGAAGCCAGAGGAAATCATTGATATTGTTACAAAATCGGGGCTGCGGGGGAGGGGGGGGGCCGGCTTTCCCACAGGTTTAAAATGGAAGTTCGTAAGAAAAGCCAAAGGGGAGGTCAAGTATATTATTTGTAATGCCGATGAAGGTGATCCTGGAGCTTTCATGGACAGAAATGTTCTTGAAGGTGACCCTCACCGTGTGATAGAAGGGATGATGATCGGTGCTTATGCGACCGGAGCAAACAACGGATTAATATATATCAGGGCTGAGTATCCTCTGGCAATTGAAAGGTTAAAGAAAGCCTTGGCACAGGCAAGGAATAAAGGGTTTTTGGGAAGCAGTATTCTTGGAGGAAATTTTTCTTTTGACGTAAAAATAAAGGAGGGAGCCGGAGCTTTTGTGTGCGGTGAGGAAACGGCCCTGATGCAATCTATTGAGGGAAAGAGAGGAATGCCAAGACCGAGACCGCCATATCCCGCACAGAAAGGTCTCTGGGGAAAACCGACAAACATAAACAATGTTGAAACTTGGGCAAATATCCCGTGGATTATAAAACACGGCTGGGAAGAATATGCAAGGATTGGCACTGAGAAAAGCAAGGGAACGAAGGTTTTTGCCTTGGCTGGCAAGATAAACAGAGGCGGAAATGTTGAAGTTCCAATGGGTTTGACTTTGAAAGAAACTCTCTACGATATCGGCGGCGGGACGAAAACAGGCAAAAAAATCAAAGCGGTTCAGTTGGGCGGCCCCTCAGGCGGATGCATTCCCGAGAGGCTTTTTGAGACAACTGTTGATTATGAGTCAATAACCAAAACAGGGGCAATAATGGGAAGCGGTGGAATGGTTGTGATGGACGAAGAGACATGTATGGTGGATATTGCAAAATTCTTCCTTGATTTTACAGTAAAAGAATCCTGTGGAAAATGTACTTTTTGCAGACTTGGCACAAAGAGGATGTGGGAGATTCTGGATAAGATCAGCAAAGGAAAGGGAACGTTGGATGATATAGAAACCCTGGAGAGATTGGCCCCTCAAGTCATGGACGGTTCGCTTTGTGCACTTGGACAAACCGCACCAAAGCCCGTTCTGACAACGCTCAAATATTTCAGGGAAGAATATTTAGCTCACATGGAAGAGAAGAAATGCCCTGCTAAGGTTTGTAAGGAACTCATAAAATATGTGATAAATCCTGATAAATGTACGGGATGCACGGCCTGTGCAAAATCCTGTCCTGTTAATGCGATTAGTGGAGAGAAACAGAAAGCCCATAAAATTGACCAGGAGCGCTGCATAAAATGCAGGACGTGTTATGAAGTGTGCAAGTTCGGAGCCGTAGAAATTAGAGATGGCTACGGGGGTGATTAAAATGGTTAAGATGGTGGTTAACGGCAAAGAAATCAATGCCCCCGAGGGTAAAAACCTTTTAACATTTTTGAGAGGGAGGGGAGAGCACATCCCGGGAATGTGTCATATGCCAGTACTTGACCCATACGGCTCTTGCAGATTATGCTTGGTGGAGGCCGATGGCAAAGTAACGACTTCCTGCACACTAAAAACGATGGAAGGTTTGAAAGTTGAGACACTCACAGATAGAATTATCGAGATGAGAAGAAATGCTTTGGAGTTAATGCTTTCTGATCACAGCGGAGATTGCATAGGTCCGTGCCAGGACGGGTGTCCGGCGCACAGCGACGTACAGGGTTATCTGGCTTTGATTGCAATGGGAAAATATCATGAAGCTGTCAAGTTAATGAAGGAAAAGTATATTTTGCCGGCAGTTTTGGGAAGGATTTGCCCGGCTTTTTGCGAGGATGAATGCAGGCGAAATTTAGTTGATGAACCTGTAGCGATAAGGCAGGTTAAACGATTTGCTGCCGACTACGACTTAAAAAACGGCTCATGGATGCCCGATATCCCGCCATCAAGCGGCAAAAAAATTGCCATAGTCGGAGGTGGCCCATCTGGTCTGGCATGTGCCTATTACCTGAGAACCATGGGTCATGGTATCAAGATATTCGAATCGATGCCAGAACCTGGCGGGATGATGAGATACGGTATTCCGGAGTACAGGCTGCCAAAAAATGTGCTGGGCGAAGATGTGGCTACCGTGATAAATACGGGCATTGAAATTGAGAGCAACTGCACGGTCGGGGAGGATGTAAGCTTGGATGCACTCAGGAATGAATATGATGCAGTGTTTTTAGGCATAGGTGCCTGGAAAAGCAGGGAAATAAAAATCGAAGGGGAAAAGTTGGATGGTGTCATACACGGAATCAACTTTCTCCGTAGGGTAAACATAGGTAAAGAACCAAATATTGGAAAAAAAGTTATAGTCGTCGGAGGCGGAAATACTGCTATAGATGTTGCAAGAACCACCCTACGGTTAGGTTCAGAGGTTACTGTTGCTTACAGGCGGTCGAGAAACGAAATGCCTGCAAATGAGGAAGAAGTTAGGGAAGCAGAGGAAGAAGGAGTTAGATTCCTTTTCCTTACGAACATTGTAAAGGTTCATGGAAAAGAAAAAGTTGAGAATGCCGAACTGATGAAAATGGAGCTTGGCGAGCCAGACGAAAGCGGCAGGAGAAGGCCTGTGCCCATCAAAGATTCTAATTTTATTACTGGGACAGATAACGTTATTCTTGCCATAGGGCAGTATTGCGATGAGAAAATTTTGGAAGGATTGGATGTTAAATCGATGAAGGGGAAAGTCGTCGTTGACGATGTGACACTGCAGACAAATCTGGATAATGTTTTTGCAGGCGGGGATTTGATAATGGGTCCTTCGACGGTTATTGAATCAGTAGCAACAGGGAGAAAAGCAGCCATAATGATGGATTTATACATGAAAGGCAAGCTTGGGAAAGTTAAGGAAATACTCCTTGAACCTTCAAAACACTTGGCAGAACTATCTAAAGATGAGGAAGTTTATAACGTGCTTTTTGACTTAAGACCGTACAATCACTGGAAGACGGTCGCGGAGAAAGATTATAAGGATGCTAAGAGAATTCCAAGAATTAAAAAAAGGGTTGTAAGTGCAAGTGACAGAATCAAAAACTTCAGCGAAGTTGAGAAAACAATAAGCGAGGAAGAAGTATTGGAGGAAACTCGCAGATGCATGTCATGCGGATGTATGAAAATATTCAATTGCAAACTCAGAGAATACTCTACACTCTATGATGCAAAGCAAGACGCTTTTATTGGAGAAAAAAGCAATTTCAAAATTGATGAGTGGCATCCGCACATTGTGCTTGATAACAACAAGTGTGTACTCTGTGGGAGATGCGTAAACTTAACCCAGGAAATCACAGGAGAAGGTATGGTAGATTATGTATCAAGAGGATTTAGAACAAAGATTTCACCACCCTACGGTTTCTCCCTTGGAGATATGAAAGGGCATTTCATTGGAGATATGAAAGGGCATTTCATTGGAGATATGAAAGGGCATTTCATTGGAGA
>CAZSHJ010000017.1:25707-27672 GCA_964606745.1 uncultured Thermoplasmatales archaeon
TATGATTGATGTATGTCCAACAGGGGCTATAATAGAAAAACTCCCATTTGTTAAGCCCGGGCCATGGAAGACTGAATCTATTCCGACGGTTTGTAACGGATGCGGTCTGGGCTGCGAGATGAATATAGAGGTTTATGATGATGAAATGCTTGTGAGAGCATCCTCTAAATTACCTTCATGGAACAATGGGCATCTGTGTGACAAAGGAAGATTTGAACGTTTGTGGGAGAGCAAAACAGAGAAAGTGATGATAGATAAGAATGGCCCTAAAGAAATAACTTTTAATGAAGCAGTAAAAATAATCAAGGAACACATGGACGATATGGCAGTGATACTGACGCCCGAAGTGACACAGGAAGAAGCTCAGTACTTCAAGAATCTGGCTGCAAAACATAGATTTAAAATCGGTGCTCTTGTCGAGAGAGGAGTTTCTACTGCAAAGTATGTGGACTTGCTTAACAGCAGACGTGTCCTCATGGAAGCAAATCTTGAAAGACACCCTTATCTCGAAGTTCTTCTAAAACAAATTAAAAATAGTGGTGCCCAGATTGTTAAGGAGCACTATGATTTTGCTATTCTGGATGCTCCAGCAGAGCCTTTGGCCGTACCTACGCTCATACTTCATAAGGGTATCAACGAGGCAGGACTGCTATCACTTGGATTAAAGAGCATCCCAAAGGCGGAGAGTTACCTGGTGGTCGGTAATCTCAAAGAAAAGCTTGACGGTTTTACGATTGTACTTGGAAAGAGTGAGTACGCTGACGTAACGCTGCCATACCCCGCTTGGGCGGAGAAGGATGGCACTATAATAAATGATTTCAACATGGAACTAAAGGTGAACAGTGCAAGGGAAGGGAGGGTGAATGTTGAGGAGATGCTGTCTTTGATATGGGGTGACGGTAAAAATGCTGCAAAAGCAATAGACAAATATATTAAAACAGGGAAGTGGGAAGGGTAGAATTAGGGGCCTTTCATTTCAATCCTTAAAATTACGAAATTAATTGGCATAATTTTAAAATAGTTTTAAGGATTATGCTCAATGAGTAATAAAGAGATTAGATCCAAAATTCTAAATCATTTGTACGAAGTTTATGAAGATGACCCCTTTTACTATACCTCCTGTGAAAAACTAAAATTAGGAATTAGGGCTGAAGAAAAAGAGATTAAAAGTAATATAATGTACCTAGAGCAATCAAAATTGATTGATGTATATTGGGTGTTGGGTGGGAGTTTTATGGCAAAGATTAATTCAAATGGAATTAACCAAATTGAAGAGTCTCAGAAGCAGGGTGGCCAAAAAAATGCCAGTGTTATACTGAATGTTGATGGTGACATATCTGGTAAAGTTGCTATCGGAGAAAATATTATACAAGATATGGATGATTTTAATAATTTAAAAAATATTGTAATGGAAAGGAAGGAATTGGAGAATAATAAGAAAAGTGAAATCATTTTAAAAATTGAAGAATTAGAAAAATTAAAATCAAAGATAGATATGCCAAAATTAGAAGAATTGAGGAAATATTTTGAAAAATATTCTTGGATTATCCCTTATATATCTAACTTAATTAGAAATCATTTCAATTTTTAAATATTTATTGCTTTGTTGAATAAATAGATTTTTTCTAGTCATTCTTAAATACCATCAATATAGACATATGCTATATATTCTTACAATATTCGTTGAAAAGGGAATTAGTCAACACAGCAAATTATTCTAATAATTTTTAAATTAGAAATTAGTAGTTTTAATTAGTAAAAATACTAAATTTTGCATTAATTTTACCATATTTGCAATTTAAAAATAGAAATGTTTATATATAATATTGATTACTAACTATATATAAATATAATAATTAAATATTACAAAAATTACAAAATAATAGTTATGCTTATATAGTAGAACTTTCTTATTGTTATAGAGGACTTTGAATAACCCACCGGTATTTTATCTTCTGTCTTTCT
>CAZSHJ010000018.1:0-27034 GCA_964606745.1 uncultured Thermoplasmatales archaeon
TTGCCGAGGAACGAAGGCGGAATGGGGTTATAGGGGCTTTGCCCCTATTTCACTCATATGATTTCTCCATTCTGGACTTAAAGCGAACTCTCCCAATTTCAGTTTTATCTTTTTGCATTTGACTAATACAATATGAACTTGAATTTTAAAAACATTGTGGCAGTGGATAGAGGTCAGCCGTGTAAAGTTAATAAAATTTCACGATTTTTGTTTTGCTAGCAAAGTCAGGCTTTTTAAAAAAATTTGTTGCAGTAACCGTGATAGTGAATACCAGGGATATAACACAAAACGGGTCTGTTTTGCTAACAGAATGAGGGCACAATATACCAAAGTGTTATCCATCGCTGCCAGTAGGCGAATCATGTTGCCGGAAGGGCAATGCCTGACTTCGAATTCAGCGAAACGTTCGGCAAAAAGATGGGGGCGTTTGTTACGCTTAACACTTATCCTGGCAAAATGCTCAGGGGCTGCATAGGCATACCGGAACCCGTTATATCCCTTGAATATGCCGTCGAATATCCAGAGCATATAAAGGTGGAGGGAGAGACTGATTTTCTAGGAAACATTTGCAGCAGGTAAATAATGTTTTGTTCTGACGACAATGTGCATTGACGCCAAAGGGTATTGGTTTGAAACCAAATTTATATATGGGTTTTGACATACGGTAACGGTGAAAACATGCAAATAAATCTCGATGATGTCGATTACATTACAGAAACCACCCTTACCATAAGGGGCACCAGGAGAAGAACTACCGTGCCAAAAACCATTGTTGATAAAATTGGGTTAGCAAATGGAGATAAAGTACGGTGGGTTTTATTCAAAGACGGTGCTATACTCATTACAAAAGTTAAGGGTAAGGAATTAAAATGAGCGTTGATATTGCGGTCATTATAATACTGGGTGCTTTCGCATGCGAACTCATAGATTCATCTCTGGGGATGATGTATGGGACGATTCTCTCACCTGTTCTTATCATTGCCGGATTTGACCCGCTGGTGGTAGTTCCGTCCCTTTTACTTTCACAGGCATTTTCTGGCTTTATAGCCTCTATCACACATCACCAGTTAAGAAATGTAGATTTCAGCATAAAATCGGGTGTAACTGAAAGATTAAGAAAGTTGGGTTATATTGGGGCTTTTAGAAGAAATATGCCTTCCGATTTAAAGGTTGTTATTTGTGTAAGCTGCTTCGGCATACTTGCTACTGTTATTGCTTCAATGGCTGCCATGAACATTCCCAAAGCCGCACTTAAAACATATATTGGTGTATTGGTGCTTGTGATGGGGGCAATCCTGCTTTTAGGATTTAAATTTAGGTTTTCATGGAAAAAGATTGTCGGGATAGGAATACTAAGTGCGTTTAACAAAGGAATGTCGGGTGGCGGATTTGGACCTGTGGTTACAAGCGGACAATTAATTTCTGGAAGGACAAGCAAAAATTCAATCGGTGCGACAACCCTGGCTGAAGCACCAATCTGTATCACCGGTTTTTTGACTTACTTGATTGTGAAGGGGTTGCCGACATGGGACTTGGTTTTGTTATTGTGCACTGGCGCAATTATCGGAGCAATAATAGGGCCCCATATCACTTCAAAATTTAAATCGGAAAGGAAAGTAAGAATATGCTTGGGATTTTTAGTAACTGTACTGGGAATATGGACATTGGCCAAAACGTGGTTGATTTGAGTTTTCGGGGTTTATTTTTAAAAAAGGCTATAGCTCTCCCAATTCAGCCATTACTTTTTTTACCAGCTCCACGTCTTCCTTGCTGCTGTGTTTTTTCTCCCATTCCAGCTGTTTATTCCAGTCACCTTTGAACATAATATAATTGATCATTTTTGCCATGTCTTCCGCCGTTTCCAGTTTTCCATCAAATGTTTTTACCCTCTCTGGGTCTATTTTCATTCCCTCTTTCTTCAGCCCCTCTATCGATTTTTCAAATTCTTCATCTGTCACGTAGAAATCCCGGAAGCCCGGGGAATCTCTTATGTTTATCAATTCTTCCGGGCCTGCCGTGTGAAGAATAAAATCAAGGGTTGAAATAATTCCCATGTAGAGAGCATCCTCTTCTATCTTCCTTTTATTCATTTTCTTTAAGACCTTCTTGGGCACGGTATTTTCAGAATGTGTAAAGGAGAATATGGTGTCCGCCATTTCCTCAACATCTTTGTAATACTTGGATAACATCCTTTCCTTTTTCGAAGCTTCTTTTATTTCCTCTTCGCTCATCCTGTCTGTCATGACTTCTAAACAAAAACGGCAGACGTGCTTATCAGCATCAAGCATGCTTTCAGGGCATTCCATTTCCTCCCCGCAATAGCTGCATTTGCACTTGACCAATTTCATATTATCTTCGGTCATAATATCTCCATATTTCGAATCTTTTTTCACATAATAAAATTTGTCACTCAATTTTAATATATCCAAAGCCATTATGATTCATGCTTTCGGATGATGAGGGCGAGATGGCGGTCAGGTATTCAAGGGCTGTTACGGAGAATCATGTTGCCGGAAGGGTCATGCCCGACTTCGAATTCAGCGAAACGTTCGGCAAAAAGATGGGGGCATTTGTTACGCTTAACACTTATCCTGGCAAAATGCTCAGGGGCTGCATAGGCATACCCGAACCCATAATGCCCTTAAAGGATGCCATACATGAGGCTGCCGTATCTGTTACACACGATCCTCGCTTTCCACGTCTTGAGGAAAGGGAAGTGGACAGCATTGTGGTGGAAGTAACCGCACTTACGCCCCCCGAGCACATAGTGGTTGAAAATGCCGGCGAATACCAAAGGCATATAAAAGTGGGGAGGGACGGACTGATAGCCGAGAGGGGTCTCTGGCGGGGTCTCTTGCTGCCTCAGGTTCCGGTGGAGTACGGCTGGGGCGAGGAGGAATTTTTATCCCATACATGCACGAAGGCGGGGCTGCCGCCGGACGCTTGGCAGGATGACAATACAAAAATATATCGATTCATGGGGGAAGTTTTTTCCGAGGTTAAGCCCTACGGAGTAGTCGAAAGGGTCAAGTTGGAAGATGAAGAATTATAATGCAATTCTTAACGGCAGCAGGGAATGCAACTATCTCATATGCAAAAAAATTCCCGCATATTTTGACGGGCATGAAAGCGATGAAGAGCTGTGGAAAGAGCATGATGCAGCCATCGGCAGAGAGCCAGAAGAAAATGTTGAAATATCTATGCTGGACTTAAAGATAGAGATTGCGGAGAGAATATTTCGCAACTGTCATTTCTGCGAGCACAGATGCATGGTTGACAGGAGCGGTGAGAGGGGAATATGCGGCGTGGGGAATGCAGCGATCGCATCGGAATTCATGCATTACGGCGAGGAGCCAATGCTTGTTCCTTCCCATACCATTTTTTTCTCGGGATGCAATTTCAATTGCGTTTTCTGCCAGAACTGGGACATCTCCCGGCAGCAGAGGGGTATTTACATAGAGCCGGAAAAGCTTGCTTCCGTTATGGAAATCAGGGGAGGAAAAAACGTGAACTGGGTTGGTGGGGAGCCGACTCCAAATCTGTCGTATATACTCAAAACTTTGAGGCGATGCAGGGAAAACATTCCCCAGGTATGGAACTCGAACATGTACTGCAGCATCGAGGCAATGAAGTTGCTTGACAGCATCATAGATGTGTATCTTACCGATTTCAAGTACGGTAGCGATGAATGCGCTCTCCGCCTTTCAAAAATCAAAGATTACTGGATTACAGTTACAAGAAACCATGTCCTAGCATATCGCCAGGGAGATGTGATAATACGCCACCTTGTAATGCCCAACCATGTCGAATGTTGCTCCTTTCAAGTGCTGGAATGGATTGCAGAGAACATGGCTGATTCGACAGTCAACATCATGGGGCAGTACCACCCCGAATACACGGCTTGCAAGCATGAGGAAATAAACAGGATGGTAACCCCGGAGGAATACAATATGGCATGCAAATACGGCAGGAAGCTGGGACTTAATATTGTGAAATAACCCTACAGAAAGGATTATAATAACAAAACACATTCGGGCATATATCTATGATAAGTAAGGAAGTAGAGGGAGTCAAGGAGGCGGAAAGAAAGGCAATTAAAAAAGTCGAGAGTGCAAGGGTAGAGGCAGAGTGGATTATAAAGAAGGCACGTGAAAAAGGAGAGAAGGAAGCGGACAAAGTAGTATCCAAAGCCCAAATTAAGGTGGATAAAAAGCTGGAAGAGATGATGAAAGATGCAAAAAAGGAAGCCATGAAAATAAAGAAAAACGGCGGTAAAGATGCGGAAAGACTGAAGGAATCTTCTTTGTCTAATATCGGGAAAACGGCAGAAACTATTGTAAAAAAAATCTTGGAATAATATGATGTTTCCATCGGAAATGAGTAAAGTATCAATTCTTGCGCATGACCGGTACAGTGGTGCCCTGGTAGAACTGTTGCACGAATCGGGACTTATGGAGATTTCGTATGTATCGGCGGAAGAGCTCGGGGAAGGAATAATGCATCCTGATGTGGGCACATATGCATCTTATGAGTTGAGACTCACCAGAATCATAGAAATTCTTAAAAAATATGAACGTAGGAAAAAGGGACTAAAGGCAGCACTCAGCCCCACTATTCCTGAAAAACTCAAGGTCGAAAAATATTCTCTCGAGGAAAAAGTGCAGCAGGCAGAGGATTTGCTGGATGACATCGAAAATTTTGTTATATATGCAGAGGACAGAATAGAGAGTATAAATAAAAGGCTGGAGGAATCGAAGGAAGATATGGAAAAGACGGAAAAATTATTGCCTTTTGGGATAAATCTCTCGTGGATTGGCAGGTCCAGGTATGTCATAATAAAAGCGGGGACAACCAGAGACATCAATGCATTGGGGGAATCCCTGAAGGGGTTGGACGTATACCTCTTTTCAGAACCTGTCGGCAAAGAGAAGGATGTATGGATAATTCTCTTGATCGCTCATGTGTCCATTGAGGAAGAAATAGGGGACAGGATAAGAAGCTTTGATGAAATTGAAGTGGAAGGCAAAGGTATTCCTTCCGATGTTATAAACAGTCTTGCAAAAGAAAAAAAGGAACTCGAAAAGAAAAAGAAAAAGCTGATGCAAAGTTTGAGGGAAATATACAAGGAAAAGAAAGCCGCTCTTTTTGCAATAAGGGAAGAAATACGGCTGGAGAAGCAAAGGAAGGAAATTCCGGAGAGATTTGGAAAGACTGCATATACTTCATTAGTAGGGGGGTGGTGCTTGGCAAAGGATGCAGAAAAACTCAAGGGCATGGTTGATAGAACCACGGAAGGAAAAGCATTTTTCTCGTGCAAAAAAGCTGAAAGAAACAGAGACGAGGCACCGATACATATTGAGATGCCGAAATGGGCGGATTCGTTTAGGACATTTCTGGAAATGTTTGCATTGCCAAAGTATAATGAAATAAATCCCTCAATATTCCTTGGCATATCCTTTATCCTGTTTTTTGCTATAATGCTGGGTGACGCTGGCTACGGATTAATTATTTTACTTGCATCATTGGTAGCATATATCAAGTTGGGTAAACACAGCGAGATGATAAAAAGCTGGTCTTTTCTGGGAATCTGGTTAGGGCTGTCAACCACGGTTACGGGTTTTCTTTTCAACGGATTCTTTGGAGATTTCATTCCTCGGTTTATTTATGGAGATGAGACTAAAACTTTTTACAACCTACAAGTAATGGGTTGTCACCTGCCTATAGATGCCCTGCATAAACCGTTGGTTATATTGATTCTTGCTCTTATGATCGGTCTCATCCATCTTAACCTTGGATTTGTTGTTGCGATATACCAGAATTATAAGATGGGGCGCATAAAACCCATATTCAAAGGACAGATATCATGGTTCCTGTTGCAGATAGGGGGGGGAGCGCTTGTTGGCAGTGCCTTGCTCCATGCGTGGGAATTCTCAATGACCATGACGACATTATTCGGAATTTTTACGGCAGTTGGTTTAATAGCTCTTTTTGTAGATAAAGGCCCGATAGGATTCTTTGAAATTACAGGGTTTGCAGGGGACTGGCTATCATATGCTCGATTGCTGGCATTGGGACTTGCCACAGCTGGAATGGCTCTTGCCTTCAACATAGTTGCGGAGTTAATGCCGAAAATAATTCCGTATGTCGGGGTTGTCCTGCTTTTCATCATTCTGATTTTTGCTCATTTGGCAAATCTTGCCATTCAATCTCTCGGGGCGGCGATTCATGCTCTCCGCCTTCAGTATGTTGAGTTTTTTAACAGGTTTTACGAGGGGGGAGGAAAAAAATTCATTCCGTTTCACATTGAAAGAAAGTATACGGAGGTGATAAAGTGAAAAGAAAAGTAATACAAATGGGAATGGCCCTTACGGCCTTGGTGATGATAGCAGGGACAGCATCTGCAGAAATGGAACCGGGTGAGGCAGGAGAAACACAAGCGACCATCATGATAGGGTGCATGGTTGCTGTTGCCATAGCAGGGATATCCTCTGCAATAGGTCTTGCATTGGCAGGGAGTTCCGCAGTGGCAGTGACAGCAGAAAAGCCGGAGTTATTTGGAAAGACGCTTGTATTGCAGGTTTTGCCGATGACCCAGTCGGTTTATGGATTGCTGACAGCTATTCTGCTTATGATGGGCGCCGGATTGCTGGGCGGGGCACCGCGCGTTGATTTAACAAATGCATCGCTCGGAATGGGCGCGATATGGATTGGCTTTGTTGTCGGATTGACAGGAATATCTGCAATAAATCAGGGAATGGTCGCTTCGTCGTCAATATCTGCCGTAGGACGAAACCCGGACGTGGCAGCGAGAGGCATTATATTTACGGTCATGCCGGAAACGATAGCCATATTCGGTTTGCTTGTGGCAATACTTCTGATGACAGGACTCGGTCTCCTGTAGGGAAAAGTATGACACTCGAAAAACTCATCCAGCAGATAGAAAAAGATGCAGAAAGTGAGTCAAGTCGGATAATCGGGGATGCGAGGAAAGAAGCGGAGAGAATAATAGAGGCGGCAAAAGAAAGGGCAAAGAAGGATGCTGCGATGGTAGAAGCCAAAGGTGAAAAGAATACAGCACGCCTGAAAGAGAAGACACTTGCATCCGCGAGACGGGAAGTCAGGGAAATGAAAATACGGGCAAAAGAGGAGGTAATGCGAGAGTGCCTTAAGAAAGCGGATGAAATGCTTGAAAAACTGAAGGGCAAGAAATACGAGACGGCAGTGAAGAAATTTATAGAAGCAGGGAAGAATTCGCTTGGAGACTGCATACTCATTCCGTCCAGAGAGCAGGATAAAAAAATTGCAAAGGAGATGGGTATGAAAGTGGGAGACAGGGTAAACAGCATAGGTGGGGTTATAATCAGAAGCAGGGACGGCAGCAGGGAAATAGACAGCACATTTGAATCAATAATGGAAAGAAAACTGGGGGAGATACGCATTATGATTGCAAGCGAACTATTCTCCGGCAGGAGAGGCTGAGAGATGGATACTTATCTCTTGGTTTGGGTTGCATTTGCATTTGCAGGCGTAATAGCGGTAGTAAAATTCGGGCCTTCCCTTGCATCCCTGGCAAGCTTTACATACCCCAATGCAAAATTCAATGCAATCGGCAGTGTTTATCTGCAGGAAAAAGAACTATCCAAGCTTATTGGCAGCAAAAACATGGAGGACTTTAAAAGTAATGTTGTGAGCAGGGATTTTTTGGTGGAGGGAGAAAGCGTAGAGCAGGTACAGGGGAGCATTGACAAATCGCTTGCCGGGATAATCCGGATGGCAGGTGAGGATTCACCGGGGAAATTGGAAAAATTTTACGATGCATATATGCAGAAACTTGATGCAAGGGCAATAAAGGATACCGTCTGGGCAATCATCGAGGGAAAAAAGGTGGAAAGCAAGAAAGTTTTATCTATCGCTGCCTCGGAGTTTATGGAGAGGATAAGCGGTGTGGGAAAGGACGAATTGATGGTTACTCTCTCATCGTTTGGTATGGACGAGGTGAGAAAATTAGCGGAGGCAAATGCACCCGTCATTGAGATGGAGTATGCAATCGACAGAAAAATTATAGAAAATATTGGAAATGCGGTTGTCCCGCGTTCCTGTATCCATGCACGGGATATATTTGTAAAGAGGCTGGTAGATATTCTCAACATAAAAGCAATACTCAGGGCCAAATATTACGGCATGGGCGGCGTGGAGAACATGCTTTTCGGGGAAGGAAGGGAGCTGCCTGCGTGGAAGCTTGAGCATATGATGAAGATAAAATCCATTCCTGAAATCATTTCTTTGCTGGAAGGGACGTCTTACATAAAGCCGCTCAGAGACGCAATAATCAGGTATGAAAAGGAAGGCATCCCTACATTGGAAATTGCGCTTGACAGACAGCTTATAGAGAATATTACAAACATTGCTATCGAGGATCCTATGGGGCTCGGTCCCGGCATAAGATTTATTGTGGAAAAAGAATTTGAGGCCAGGAATCTGAAGGTAATCGCCAAAGGCATCGGGGAAGGTTTGCCGGCAGATAAAATATGGAAACTGATGGTGATTGTATGAGAATAGCAGTAATCGGGGATGAGGACACGGTAGCATTATTCAAATTTGCAGGCATCGGCAAATCAGTTGTTGATGGAGAAGATGTCGAAAAAAAGTTTGATGAACTCGTCGATGACAAGGGAATGGCGGTTATACTTATCACCGAAAGAATAGCCGACAGATTTGCAAAAAAAATAACAAAGATAAAATTGCAGAGGGAATTGCCCATAATAATTGAGATTCCCGATAAGAAGGGAAGAATCGAGGGAAGAGAGGATTCGGTTGAAAAACTGATAAGGAGAGCAGTAGGAGTTGAGGTTTGATATGGGTGAAAAGGAGGAGATAAAAGAACTAATTCAACGATACAATGAATTGAAGAAAAGTAAGGGGCAGAAGGGGCTGGCTGAAGTCAGCGAATCCGATGTGAGAAGCGATTTTATAGACGTTTTATTTGCCATACTTGGATGGGATATTAGAAATCCAGATGAATATAACAGGGAGAATTATGTCAGGAAGGTGGGATATGCGGATGTGGCGTTGAAGATCGACGGCAAGCCCGTTATGTTCATTGAAGCAAAGCGTTTCGGGGGCATACCCGAAGTGAACAGAGATACAACCGACTGGATAGAGGAAGAAAGGCAGGTGATGAACTACGCTGCAAGTCCCGAGAGGAAAATAAAGTGGGCAGTTCTCACAAATTTTGAGAAGTTAAGAGTTTTCAACGCTCTGAATGGTTTGCTTGTTCTTGAGATAAAGGCACCGTGGGAATATGAGGAAAGGTTTGAAGAGTTGAAATATCTTTCAAAAGATTCTGTAAAGGATGGTCTGCTGGACAGACTGGAAACAAGAAGGGAAAGACCGGATATAGATGAGAATTTTTTGAATTCCTTGGACAAATGGAGGGTGATGCTGGCAAATGAAATCTACGGAAAAAATAAGGATAATCATGTGCTTAAAGAAGGAGATAAGATAAGCCTTGACAAATTGAAGAGTGCCGTCCAGAGAATTCTTGATAGGCTCATAGTTGTGAGATATGCAGAGGACCGCCTTATCCTTGACAATCCAGATAACCTAAAATCATTATACGAAGGGTGGCTATCAACTCGCCCTTATTCTTCACTAAGAAATAGTTTGATGGACTTTTTCAAGGGATTTGATAAAATCCACAATAGCAAGTTATTCGAAGAAGGGCATATCTGCGAGGAGGTAGAGATTGGAAGTGAGGTTTTAGGAAAAATAGTGGAAGATTTGTATGATATAAATTTCCGTAAATTCGATTTTGATATCTTGGGCAATACTTATGAAACCTATCTCGGCCATACACTGTATTCCAAGGAAGATGGAACCCTTGATTTAAAGCCGAGTCAGGCAACAAGAAAGAAATCGGGAATTTATTACACCCCTCCGTATGTTGTTGACTACATTGTGAAAAATACGGTGGGAGAGTTATTAAAAAGAAAAAAGCCGGACGAAGTGCAAAAAATTAAAGTGCTTGACCCGGCATGTGGTTCAGGTTCGTTCTTGATTAAAGCGTTTGATTATTTTAAGGATTATTACGAGAAGGAAAACGAGAAGAGGCATAAGGAAATAGATGAGAAAATAAAGGAATATATGGACGAAGGGAAGAATTCCCTTCACGTTTTTGATAATTCAGGGAACGAAGAGATAAAAGGATTTGAGAAGAAAATTCTGAATGAAAATCTGCATGGAGTTGATCTGGACGGTCAGGCAGCGGAGATTGCATCTGTAAATTTGATGCTGAAGGCATTGAGGAAGGGAGAAAAGTTACCTCTCATACTTGGGGAAAACATAAAGGTTGGCAACTCCCTTATAAGCGGAAACGAGGAAGAGTTAAAAGAATACTTTGGAGATAAATGGAAACAAAAGAAGCCCTTCAACTGGAAAGATGAATTCAAAGATGTTTTCAATCCTACTCTGCCCGAAGACCAAAAAGGATTTGATGTTGTAATAGGGAATCCACCATACATAAGAGTTCAGAACTTGCCGGAAGAGGATAGAAAATTCTTTGCAAAAAATTTCAAGAGTGCCCTTGGCTCTTATGATATATATGTTCTTTTTGTTGAAAAGGCGATAGGGTCGCTAAATGAAGGTGGAAAATTCTCTTTTATTATGCCACTAAAGTTCTTTCAGGCGAATTATGGCAGAAATCTTAGAAAACTGATAATTGAAAACTGCAATATTGATATGATTGTTGATTTTGGAACTACAAAAGTGTTCGGTGATGCTACGACCTATCCCTGCCTTCTTTTCTTAACAAAGACAGAAAAGAGGAAAAAGACGCTTAAATATATTAGAATAAATAGGAATGCTTCCGACCTTGTAGAAATTGCAGAGAAAAAACTGGATAAAAAGAGTATTCTCAACGAAAATTATGAGATTTTCGATGTAACTCAAGATTTACTGACCGAAGAACCTTGGAATTTCTTAAGAAAAGGGGAAGAAAGCATATTCAAAAAGCTAAGGGAAAACGAAAAATTTTTAGGAGGTATTTCTCATATTTTTGTAGGGCTTCAAACTAGTGCAGACCCAATATATATTGTACAGAAAAAATCCGAAGAAAAAGACAATTATATTGTTATTTGTAGAAAGACTAAAAAGGAATATCCAATTGAAAAGAAGATATGCAAACCTATACTCATGGGTAAGGAGATAAAAAGAAACACAATAGAATATGAGAATTTGCTGTTAATCTTTCCTTATAGGTATATGAATGGAAAAATGGTAGTCATTAACGAAGAGGAAATGAAAACAGGATATCCATTAGTTTGGGACTATCTCCTTGACAATAAGAAAATATTGGATATGAGAGAAAATGGAGCTTGGGTGAATAGGAAAAATTGGCATGGATATGTTTATGAAAAAAATTTGGGTATATTCGAGCAAGTCAAAATGGTGACCGGTGTTCTTGCTAAAAGAGCCAGCTTTACCCTCGACAAGGAAGGAAAGTATTACTTTGTGGGTGGTGGAAATGCAGGTGGTTACGGTATAGTTTTAAATGAAGAATTTGGGAATTCTTCCGAAAAATATAGATTTGTCCTTGCGCTTCTCAATTCAAAACTTCTAGATTTCTATCTACAATCAATAAGCACGAAGTTCCAGAACGATTACTATTCCTACGCCAAAAGGTTCATCGAAAAGCTTCCCATCGCTAATACTACAGAATCCCAGCAAAAAGAACTTGTTACCTTTGCCGATAAAATGCTTTCTCTCAATAAGCAACTTAATTCAATAAATGTGGACTTCGGGCATTACGTTGATTTACATCCTCGTGTTAAGGATATAACTTTGGGCAAATATCTTGAGAATACGGGCTTGAGCGAGAGTGATAAAGAAGTTCTGAATAATGCCAATCGCATTGAGGGCAAGGTAAGGGAATTCGAGATTACCGAAGAGGGCGACTATCTTGTTTTCAATGTTGGATATGAGAAGAAAACGAGGCAGGGCAAAGTATCTAAAGCAAAGATAAGGGCTTTCAGATGCAGGATAAAAGATGAAAAGATGCGTAAATTCCTTTATTACAGCATGAAGGATTTTACAACTCCTGGAAAGATTGGAGAGGGTAATCTATATGAACGCATTTTAAAGATAAAAATACCGTGTTTCCATCTCAACTGGGAGAAAAATACTTCAACAATCAATGATATAATGCAGAAATATCTCCCAAATGTTGAAAAATGGGAAAAATTGAAGAAAGAAATAGAGGAGACGGACAAAGAAATTGACCAAAAAGTTTATGAGTTATACGGATTGACGGAAGAAGAGATTAAAATAGTGGGGGAAAACATTTCATGTCCGTAAAAAAACTAATTGGAAGTAAAGAATCTCAAATCCTTAAATTCAAATCGAAGGTATCAGATAAAGATAATATCGGCAAAGATATTTGTGCATTTGCGAATACGAACGACGGGACGATTTTAGTGGGAATTACAGATAAAGGAAAAGTCATTTGGGTTGGTAAAGAAGACGAAGAAAAGATAGGAAACGTTGCTCATTCTTGTGATCCGCCAGTAAGACCAGATATTAGGAGAGAATTGATTGATGGCAAAGAGGTTTTAGTTGTCAAAGTTAAGAAAGATGGAAAGATTCACAGTCACAAAAACGTAGTATATCTTAGGGTTGGCTCCTCCAATAAGCCATTGTCCATGCAAGAAGTTTTGGAATTGGGACAAAAATTGGGTAAGATTAGATTCGATGACCAGATTTGTAAAGATACTTCTTTAAAAGATATCGATTGGGGTAAATTAGAATGGTTTAAATCCGCTTATAAATCGGTGACTGGTAAAGAAATTCTCACGGAAAATAAAAAATTGTTAGAAAACATGGATTGCATTAAAGAAGGAAAAATAACAAATGCTTGCATCCTTCTATTTGGAAAAAATCCAGAAAGATTTATCCCGCAAAACCAAATAACCATTGTCAGATATCCAGAAGATAGCATTTCTGATAAATACCTAGATATGAAAGACTTTTACGGCAACCTGTTTGATTTAATAGACAGGGCAGATGATTACATTAAAGATCACATTCAAATAGCATCTAGACTGATACCTGGGCAAATCCCAAGGGAAGAAATACCACAGTATCCATTGTTTGCAATACGCGAATTAGTAGTTAATGCAGTTGCCCATAGAGATTATTTAGTTTATGGGGGAAGAATTATCATCAAGATGTTCAATGACCGGATAGAATATTACAGCCCCGGTAATTTTCCTTCAGATATAACTCCAAAGAACATTATCGATAGGCAGTATTCAAGGAATCCCATTTTGGTCAAGGTTTTAAACAGGGTAAAATATATTGAAGCAATAGGAGATGGAATTGACAGGGTCTTTGATTCAATAAAAAAGCATCCATTAAAACCAAAATTGCCTTTATTTAGAGAAGTTGGCAATAGCGTGATCGTTGCTCTTTATTCTGCGGACATAAGTAAGATGATGAAAAAAGAGTTGGAAATTGAGTTAAATGAGAGGCAAAAAAAAGGCATAGAATATATTAGAATAGAAGGTAGACTAACGAGTAAAATATACAGAGAACTTTTTGGTGTAGTAAAGGATACCGCACATAGGGATATAATCGATTTACTTGATAAAGGGATTATCTCGAAAAGAGGATCAGGTAAGAATACTTATTATGTCATATCGGGCGAATATCGGACGAATATCGGACGAAAAGGTGATGCGAATGCTGGATAGAGTTGGGGGTACTATTCAAAAACTGTGGTAAGGTGAAATAGTGAGGAAAGTAAATAAGAAGAGTAAATATGCAGTAACGCGTTGCGAGGTATAAAATGAAAGAAGGAAAGATATATAATGTGGCCGGACCGGTTGTCAAGGCAAAGGAGATGAGAGGGGCAAAGATGTATAACCTGGTGAGAGTGGGAGGCGAGGGGCTTATCGGGGAAATCATCGAGTTGAAAGAAGATTCTGCTACAATTCAGGTTTACGAGGACACAACCGGGCTGAAGCCAGGGGATAAAGTGGTCAATACGGGTATGCCTCTTTCCGTGGAGCTTGCCCCCGGCCTCATCGCATCCATCTATGACGGCATCCAGCGCCCCCTGCCGGAAATCATGGAAAAGTCGGGAGATTTTATTTTCAGAGGCGTAGAGGTATCACCCATTGACAAAAAAAAGAAGTGGGATTTCAAGCCGGCTGTAAAGAAAGATGAGAGGGTGCACGGAGGGGATATTCTTGGCACGGTAAAGGAAACGCCTGTGGTTGAGCACCATATCATGGTTCCTCTGGACATAGATGAGGGTGTCGTTAAGAACATAGAAAAAGGTAAGCACACCATCGAGGATACCATAGCCGTTCTGAAGGTCAAGGGCAATGACGTGAAAATATCGATGCTTCAGAGATGGCCTGTCAGAATAGGCAGACCTTTCAAGGAAAAGTTGCCGCCCACGGTGCCCCTCATAAACGGTCAGCGAGTTTTTGACACATTCTTCCCGATGGCAAAGGGAGGGACGGCGGCAATACCCGGAGGCTTCGGTACTGGAAAGACGGTTTCACAACACCAGCTCGCCCGATGGAGCGATGCGGACATAATAATATACATCGGATGCGGGGAGCGTGGTAACGAAATGACCGAAGTGTTGAGGGACTTCCCGGAACTGAAGGACCCGCGTACCGGTGAGCCTCTGATGAACCGTACAATCCTAATTGCGAACACCTCAAACATGCCTGTTGCGGCGAGAGAGGCATCGGTCTATACGGGTATAACACTTGCCGAGTACTACAGAGATATGGGATACGATGTTGCCCTCATGGCGGACTCCACAAGCAGGTGGGCAGAGGCATTGAGGGAGATAAGCGGAAGGCTTGAGGAAATGCCCGGCGAAGAGGGATATCCTGCATATCTTGCATCCCGCCTTGCCGGCTTTTATGAAAGGGCAGGACGTGTAAAAGCCGTATGTTCGAATGACAGGGAGGGCTCTGTTTCTATAATAGGTGCGGTTTCCCCGCCCGGCGGTGATTTCTCGGAACCCGTGACGCAGAACACGCTGAGAATTGTGAAGGTATTCTGGGCTCTGGACTCGGACCTTGCCGACCGTCGCCATTTCCCGGCAATCAACTGGCTCCGCTCGTATTCCCTGTATCTGGATAGGGTAAGGGAATGGTGGGAAGAGAATGTTGGCAAATATTGGCTTGAACTGAGAAATGAGGCGATGGTACTGTTGCAGAGAGAGGATGAACTGCAGGAAATTATCCGTCTGGTCGGTCCGGATGCCCTGCCGCCGTCAGATAAAGCGGTTCTCGAAGGGGCAAGAACCATCAGGGAGGACTTCCTGCAGCAGAACGCATATCACGAGATAGATACGTTCTGTCCATCGGAGAAGCAGTACGAGATGCTTCGTATCATGCTGAAATTTTACGGGCTTGCCGAAAAATTTGCTTCTCCTACCTCAGATTTCGAGAAGATAAACAGTTTGAAGTGCAGGACGAATATAGCAAGAATGGCCACCGTGCCGAATGAGGAATGGGAGAGGCGGTTCAAGGAAATAGAAAAAGGAATGGAAAAGGAATTTACAGAGTTGGAGGGATAAAAATGGAAGGAATTGTTTATACGACGGTCAGCGAGGTTTCAGGTCCTCTTATGATTGTTGAAGAAATAAAGGATGTCGGATACGGCGAAGTGGTCAGGATAAAAACGTCCGATGGCGAGAAAAGACTCGGCCAGGTTCTCGAAGTGGATGAGGGCAGGGCCGTAATTCAGGTTTTTGAGGGCACAAGGGGGCTTGATACAAAAGGCACCTCGGTCCAGTTTACGGGCAAGCCAATGGAGGTCGGCGTCACCATGGATCTGATGGGGCGTATTTTTGACGGTGTCGGGAATACCATAGATGGTTCTCCCCCGCCGATACCGGATGAAATGAGGGATGTCAACGGAGCGCCCATAAATCCGTCCGCCAGGGAATATCCCCGGGACCCGATACAGACGGGCATATCCACCATAGACGGGATGAATACTCTTGTGAGGGGGCAGAAACTTCCGATTTTCTCGGGGTCGGGTATTCCACACAATACAATTGCAGCCCAGATAGCGCGTCAGGCCAAGGTGCGAGGACAGGAAAATTTTGCAGTTGTTTTCTGTGCCATGGGTATAACGGCCGAGGAGGCAGATTTCTTCATGCATGATTTTGAGGAAACAGGGGCAATAGAGAGAAGCGTGTTGTTCCTTAACTTGGCGGACAATCCTGCAATAGAACGTCTCATAGCCCCGAAAATGGCTCTGACCGTGGCGGAATACTTCGCCTTCGACCGGGGAATGCATGTTCTTATCATTCTCACTGACATGACAAATTATGCCGAGGCTCTGAGGGAAATCGCCGCTGCCCGTGAGGAAGTGCCCGGGAGAAGGGGATACCCTGGTTACATGTACACCGACCTTGCCCAGGTATACGAAAGGGCAGGGCGAATACAGGGAAGGGAAGGCTCGATAACGCAGATACCGATATTGACGATGCCCGACGATGACATAACGCATCCAATTCCTGACCTTACAGGATATATAACCGAGGGGCAGATAGTTCTGTCCAGGGAGTTGCAGAATAAAGGCATTTACCCGCCTATTGCAGTTCTTCCGGCTTTGTCGAGGCTGATGGCGGAGGGGATAGGCAAGGAAAGAACAAGGGAGGATCATCACCAGCTTTCAAACCAGCTCTACTCGGCATATGCGGAAGGCCGGGATTTGCGTGACCTTGTGGCTGTCGTCGGGGAGGAAGCACTTACCGAAAGGGACAGGCAATATCTGAAATTCTCTGATGAGTTCGAGAAGAGATTTGTGTCCCAGGGGGAGGAGGAAGACCGATCATTCGAGGAAACACTGAACCTTGGATGGGAATTGCTTTCCATGTTTCCGAAGGAGGAGTTGAAGAAGATAGATGAGAAGTACATAGAGAAATACTATCCGAAGTGAGATAATGGCAAAGGAGATAATGGAAGGAGTAAAGCCTACAAGGATGCAACTGCTGGAGATAAGGAAACGAAAGTCACTTGCAACGAAGGGGCATGAGCTGCTTTCACAGAAAAGGGATGCCCTGATATCAAATTTTTTCGAGATAATAAAGAACCGGAAGGAGAAGAGGATAGAAATGGAAGAGAAAATAAGAGAAGCATTCGATGCTTTCATAGGGGCGGAAATGATGATGGGGGAAGAGCAGGTAAGGGCGTTGGCTGATAGAACTTTCGAGGAGAGGGAAGTGGCTGTGGAAAGAAAAAATGTGATGGGCGTTCCGATAGTAAATTTTGGCATAGGTTTGGAGAACAGGACAAACTACGGAATATTGGATACGGCTTCCAATCTGGATGAAGCGGTTAAGAAGGGGGGTGAGGCCCTGAACAGCATAGTAGAGGTGGCAGGAATTGAGGGCAGCATACAGAAACTCGGGAAGGAAATAGAGAAAACAAAGCGCCGGGTTAATGCACTGGAACATATTTTCATACCGAAACTGGAGGGCACGATAGTATATATTGAACGTCAGCTTGAAGAGAGGGAAAGGGAGGATTTTTTCAGGAGAAAAAGAATGAAGGCCCTTATTGAGAATAATGAATAAGATAGAAGAAGACCCGATACTGGGAAAATTCTTTGACACCCCGGAGAAAAAGGCGAGGTGGATTCGCAGGGTTACTTTGGCTTACATATTATGGATAGTGTTTGTTATTGCCGGATTTTTTGTTTTTTTACTATTCTCTCTCTTCCATTTCCCTTAAAATGCCTAAAAAATATCGAAGGTTTTAAATTCTCATAAGATATTCAAGATAAGAGGCGATAATAATGGCATTTAAATATAAAAGTAAGGGAAAGGAATATACCCTTTTTACAAGGGATGTAACACTTAAAGGAGGAAGAGTACAGACCATATATTTCTTCAGCGCAAGAAAGCCGAAGAGCGGAAATGCAATAGACAAACCGAGCGGATATACAGTAAAAGTCAATCAGAGGACAGGTCTGCCGTTCCTGAAGAAGGCATAATCACAAAAACCCTCTTTCACTTTATTTTCTTTAATCGTTTGTTTGTAGTTACGTAACTATCCTTCTATTGATGATAGACTTTCCAGTTGTCCCATTATGCTCCATATTGCAGTCCTGCCGTGGATGGGCACATTTGGATCGTTTACCAAGTCGTCAAGAACGGAAATGGCAGATGCAACTTTCACATCTATTGATTCATTATTATTCATTAGAATTTCCTTTGCTTCCTTCGATCCCCTTCTTATATTACGGGGTACGGAAACATCTTCGTTGAGATGCTGCAAGTTCATACAAATCTGTTCTAGCTTTTCAGTCTTCATTTTCATCACCCAAAACTTGATGTGTAATCCCGCATGGAATAAAAGTTTTTGTGTATGGCATGATGGAAAATGATATGGGACTACTGTTGAAATAGAGGGATTAAGGGTATCCTCCTACCTTTAAAGTCGGGTCTCCGAGTAGTATCCACTCCTGGGCGGTTTTCGCATCTATAGCAGTAGGGCTCTCTACATATGCATTCCAGTCAATGGGATATGTATCAAGATAGTCGGCTATCACGTTCCCCCATATTTCTCCTAAGATATCCGTCTCGTTTGTACCATACTCCCAAAAGAAGTGTGTGTCCAGCCATTCGCTTGCCTCTCCTGTAAAATTTTTATCTTCCTTTGTATATCCAAGGGCAGAATACCCTAGGGTGGCTATTGTCCCCCCATTGATTTTATGTGTAAGCCGCCAGCTCCAGCACTCCATGGCTATTTCTCCCTTGTATAGATAATTAATCCATTCACGACCCTGCCAAATCTTAAGTAGATTAATTACACTTACATTGAACTGGCTGTTGTGGCAGCCGCCTACAATGCACACCGGGTACATATTGCCATTCGAAAGTTTTGACATATCTCTCACGCCTAAGCCATCTATCCATGTTTCATGATCACTGGGTGGGTGTGTTGCCCAGCTCATCGGGTTGCCATGTCCGTCAAAGAATAAGAAACCACATCCAAGGTTGATTGCATCTATCACATCTTGTTTTCCGGTAAGTGTACCGTCTGATGTCCAGAGTTTTACGTAATCAAATCCTGGCATCCAGTCCATGGCCTTTTGTGTTCCCTCTTCTCCTTCATAGCCGACCCACTCTGGATTTACGTCGTCAGGGTAAGTGTCGCCGGCGATACAGACCATTTTATTAAACCATGGCTGCTTGTATGCGGTATTTTCATAAGTAATTATTTTGTCGACCATAGTCTGGACTTCCTTTTCACTTCTGCATGCGAGCCTGCCGACATAGGCATCCGGTTTCAGGTCTATGGGTGAATCCTCAGCCTTATTACCTTTCCACTCCCCGAATATGCCGTTGTCATTATTGTCCCATGAGGAAAAATATCCGTCGGAATCGTATATATCTGCAAAATATAAGTCACTGAGATAACATTTCTCCCAATCGCTACTAACTCCGAGATGTGAATATCTCACAGGGCACCACCACTTTTCTTTCAAAAAACCGCCGTGCCTTCCGCCAACCAGCATTACATACTTTATTCCCCATTCCTCAATGCTGTTCTTGATGAAATATTTCACCTTCTCCGCATCATCCCTTCCCTGTACGGTGAAATAATTACTGTTGTATATTTCATCGAGGGAAACAAGAATGGTTCTTACGCCGTGGGAGTCCTTGTGTGTCGGTAGCGGTTGCAGTGCCATTGTAAACTCTGACGGAGCGACAATCAAAAAGTTATACCCGTCTTTTCCCTGTGTTGTTTCATCGCTTATTGAATTTTCGGATAACATTTCATTTACATAGATGCCCGAAAGTGGAGCGGAACTCAATATCCCGACCAATGTCATGGCCAAAATAATAACAAATTTTCTTTTCATGCCCTCTAAATGCGGAACACGTATAAAAAATTATTTTTGATGGCTTGACGGTTTGGACATGTTTCAATCTCTGAAAGCACGTGTTTAATAAGCGTTATTTGCAGGAAATGCTGCAATAATGTAGGAAAAGAGTATGGATGAACCAACCGGCACCTTGCTCTGTATCTGGATTGTTGAGGGGAACAGTCCACCGCCTATGACTGCAGTTACAACAGTAGCGATAACTTCTTTTAAACCCAATTCCTTTCTCAGTTCCATGTAAATATTTCAGGGAAGCAACGTGGAAATATTAAATTTGCTATGTTTTCGGGTTGTCTCTCTAAAATGGGGTAAAAATAGTGAAAGAAATATAAAGCATGATGTTATTTACAATAGGAAATGATAAATGAAAAAATCCTCCTGAACCCTAATGAGCCAAATCCAAGCTTCATGATTCATAAGGACGAAGCGAGGAAGGTAATTCTCAAGGCAGTGACAGGTAGAAGTGAGTGTTTCTGGATTCTGGGAAAGACTGGCATAGGAAAGTCCACCTTCCTTCTCTGGCTGAATGAGTTTGCACCAGTTTACAGGGTAGAGTCGATTCTGGTTCATAGTGGAGAAAAATTAACTTTGGAGGAAGTTAAAACAAAGGTTGAACAGGCAATAAGACCATCATTCTTCTCAAGAATTTTTTTGAGAAAAAAAGTGATAGAACGTCCTGTAATTCTTCTAATAGATGAAGTCGAGTACATAAAAGATGATAATGTTTTCCAGTACCTCATAAGCAAACTGGATGACGAAGATTTGCAAATATCTATAGTGTTGGCATCAGTGGATATAGTCGAAGATGTGGTGGACAATCATCTTAAGGGGAGAGATATAGAGAAAATACACCTCGAAATGCCATCGGTTGATGCACTTGTGGATATGATAAGGTGGAGAATCGAAGCATCAGGCGGGGAGGGTTTCAAGCCGTTCGGAAAGCAGATGGTCAGGGACATAGCCGATTCATCCATTACAATAAGGGAAGCACTTATTAAACTTGAGGAGTCTGTAAGGTGAATAAATGAGTAGAAAAATAATGGTTGTTGACGATGAATATGAAGTTGCGGATATTGTAAAGAAAATGCTGGAATCGGAGGGATATATTGTAACAGTGGCGAATGGCGGAGAGGAATGTCTGAAGAAACTGGAAAAGGAAAGGCCTGATATCATCCTGCTAGATATAATGATGCCGGGCATGGACGGCTGGGCAACACTCAAGAAGATAAAAAGTAATGAAAAATTGAGAGGCATTCCCGTGTCGATGCTCACTGCTCTTCCTCTCACGCCGGATGATACAAAAGATAAGCCTATAGACAGCATAGAGAACTATATTGTAAAACCATTTTCAAAGAAAATTTTGGTGCATAAGGTGCAGGACATCCTCGACAGAGAAACTGAAATAAATAAGATGTACGAAAAAATCAAGAGGGAGGTGGGCAAGGCGGAGGCGGAGGAATATAAACGGTTGTCCTTTGCAGTTAATCGTCACAGGAGATTGATAGGGGTTATTGTGGATTCCACAGTCATCGAGTTAAAAGAATCCATAAAGAATTTGATACTTAGTCAGAAGAGAATGATAGAAGTCATGAACAAAAAGATAAAAGAAATAGAGGATATGACCGAGAGCAGCTTAAAGGAGAAGAAGTGAGATAGTTTTATATAATACATCACCCAAGATAAACGAAATGAAATAGCCTGCGGTGAGTGGTATAAGGAAAGGTACCTTTGGGGTAACCCATATCATATCATCCCCGAAAATATCTGCATTCAAATCTTTTTGCGGTAGCACTGTTTTTTTCCTCTCTCCATTTTCAATTTTTTCCATGGGCCAGACAAATTTTTTGTCTATTTTGCTGGCTTTTGTTTTGTACCCAAGAAGGCAGAATGGAAATTCGGTAATGCCGTTTTTAATGTTCCATACAAGGAATGCAAGAGGTATGACGAGAAAAATCAGAAGGGAGTTTATGAAAATTGTTAGTGGAAACGGCAGTTCTACCGGTGCCGTCCAGAGGGGCAGACTGCTGATATGCGGGAAAATTGGAACAAGCAGGGATATGGAGATGAGTGATTTGGCGTCTGCCCCGCCCATTCCGAGAAAGGGCAGTAAAAAGGATAGGGGGAGCATGACCAGGACAGATAAAATAAGGTAAAACGCCATATCGAAAAGCGGATAGCCGGAAAACGGAGCCAGCAGCAGACCTACAACACCTGCAATTATCCAGAGTTCATCTCTTGCAATTCGATATTTAAAATCCGTATAGGACGCATATAAAAGAATGGTCATGCCCACAACAAAACGAATCACGTCAGGTATCTCATTTTGGGTCAAACCTAGCATGCATTCTTAATTACCTGCCGAATATAATTGTATCGTTATTTTTTCTCAGTCGCCTTCATTTCATCTTTTTCATGAACAGAAGAACGATGAAAATCGCACCTATTGCCAGTATTGTTGCAAATCCTGGTGTGTTACTTTCTTCTTTTGCACTGACCCCTATTTCATATATATTGCTTTTAATCCCTTCATTGCCCACTGCCTGCAATCTTATTTTTTCATTTCCTGAAAAGTTTTGCGGCATTTTGATTGTAATAGAAAAATTTTGTGTGTTGCCGGCGTTTATAGTAACGGCACTTGACGGGATAGCATTTACTGTCGCACCTGCATTTTCCAGTACGTCAATAGTAACGTCGCTAACTGTCTCGTTGAAGCATTTAACGGTCATGGTTATTGTTTTCTCCTTTCCGGATCCTATTGATATGCTGGAGAACTCAGAAGATAGATTCAGCTCGGCATTTCCGCCCCCTCCGACATTTACATTTTCCGTATATGTATTAATCATATCATTATCATCCTTTACCTGCAGCGTGACAGTATATTCGCCGTTTTCATACCATGTGTGCACAGCTGTAGGTATGGTGTATTCATTGTCATACGTGCCGTCGCTATTCCAATCCCACCTATAAAGTTCTATAACTCCGTCAGCATCGGCGGAGGAGGAAGCATCGAATGTTATATCCTCGCCAGACAATGGATTTGAAGGGGAATAATCAAAGGTAGGCACAGGGGGTATGTTGTCTCCTTCTGCGTTCACCGTTATGATTTTTTGTGTTGATGCGATTGCACCATCGTTATCGGTAACACTCAATGTAACCGTGTAAGTGTCGTTAACTCCGTACTGATGAGTCGGATTTTGTATATTACTACTGCCAGTGTCATCCCCGAAGTCCCATGAATATGAAGCAATGCTCCCATCATGGTCGTAGGATGAAGAGGCATCGAAGGATACGGTCTGCCCTTCCATCGGATTCGGGGGATTATAAGAGAATGATGAAACTGGCCCTGCATTTGATATGCTTATCTGCCTGCTTTTCGTATCGGTACCTGCTGGACCGTTAACTGTAAGTGTGACCGTGAATATTTCCATATTGGAATATTTATGCAACGGATTTTCATCTGATGATGTTGCTCCATCCCCGAAATTCCAGCTCCAGGATGTAATGCTGCCCGTAGATTGGTCATAAAAATGTACAAAATCAGCCCTGGTTGGATTTGCCGGGGTGAATGTAAAATCTGCGGTCGGGGCCTCCACCGGTCCCGTCCCTCCGCCCCCTTCCCACTGTATCTCTCCACCAGGAGAATACTTTATTGTATAATAGTGGTTGCCGCCGCTTTTTTTGTAACCTGCAACAATTATGTTGTTGCCGGAGTCAACTGCAGCGTCCCTGGCACCTCCAATAAAATTTTCTTTTTTGAACCACTGAAATCCCAAATTGCTGTTGTATTTAACGGTGCAGAAATGCTCGCCTGCTGCACTGGTCGATATTCCCGTAACGACTATATTGTCATTGTTGTCCACGGCAATACCCATTGCATCATCAGTCCCTCCAAAATCATATGTGTCTTCCTTTAGCTTGTTACCGCTATTGTCGTATTTTACTGTCAAATAGTCCTTGTTTCCTCCAGACTCAGAGCCGCCGGTTATGATTATATTGTTGTGTGAATCTACTGCAACTCCAGAAGCGAGGTTAAATTCATTTCCGCTGTCATAATAAACGGGGCCCCATATATCATTCAAATTGTTATCGTACTTAAGAGTGCAGTATGTCAGGTGGCCAGTATGATTTGATGAACCAGTTACAATAATATTGTTGTTTCTGTCAAGTGCAATGCCAAAGGCAGCATCTGCATCGCTTTCATCAAAAATTTTCTCTTTCAATAAATTTCCATTCGGAGCACATTTCATTGTCCAGTAAGCCCCTGAGGCAGCACCTGCTGAGAAATCTAATTTTAAAGACATGCCTGTAACAAATAGATTATTTGCAGAGTCAACTATAATATCTGAAGGTTTATCAAGGATCTTTCTATTAAATGTTTTGTACCAAAGCTGTTTACCATCCTTGTTATATTTTACGAGACAGTAGTTGAGTCCTTCCAGCAATGTTTCATTTACCGAGCCTGCAACAATTACATTGTCATTTGAATCCGCAGTAACGCACATACCTACGTTATAGTTGTATCTATCAAAATTCTTGCTCCATATAAGATGGCCATCGCTTCCAGCATATTTCTCCGTCTTGATAATATATTTTCCATTTAAATCATCGTAAGCAGATCCAGTAACTATAATGTTGTCCTGACTGTCCATCGTCACGCCGTAGGCAGTCATATCTCCGTCGGATAATACAACTTTTGCGCTCCCGCTTTCCGAGAGAAAGCTAGGGAGAAAGAATGTCATTGCAACGGCAACAGCACATAATTTCATTATCGTGTTCCTATTCATTTTTTTCAACCCCGATTTTTTTGTTTAACAAGTCCCTGTATTTAAATATTTTTTAGGACGAACAGTATACACTCCGTCCATTTATAAAAAATTTGGTACAATTATCGAAAAATTTTATCTTATAAAATCCAAGCGAGAAAACCCAGACCTTTAGGTCTGGGATGAATCGCCTGGAAAATTATAAAACGCCGATAGGCGTTTTCTTCCCCTTGAGGGGAAAGCCACGCAATTTATTGCATGGAAGGGGTGACGGATATAATTTTTTTATCTGTCACAATCTTGTCAACCTCGATATCATGTCCTTCGCTGGGTATTCTATCCAGAACCTGGAAATCGTAGGCAATACCAACTTTTATACCTCCTGCCTTCATCAGTAGTCTGTCATAATATCCGCCGCCGTATCCTATCCTGTTGCCGTGTACGTCGAATGTTATCCCCGGGACTATGGAGATGTCAACCTTGCTTGCATCTCTTTCCCTCATAAACTCTTTCCTAGGCTCCAGTATCCCATAGGCGCCAGATGACAATTCTTTCCAATTTCTTAACTCAGATAAAATTATCTTATTTCCCTCTCTATCCGCTACAACGGGTACCAGAACCTTTTTATCTTCGATAAGGGAACGTATGAGTCCGTGCGTGTTCACCTCGGTTCCAAACGAAATATACGGCATGACAACTTTGGCCCTTGCAAAATCTTCCATGGTGCTGAGATTTTCAATTACTCTGTTACTTTTTTCTAGAATCTCCATAGCAGACAGGGTGTTTCTTTTATCCAGCATCTTATGTCTTATGATGCTCTTTTCCTCTAACATTTACAGGTCGAGTATATCCCCTATGACATCAAGTAAGCCGTGTATATCCTGAATCTGCAGGTCACCCATGTGGGCTATGCGGAATGTCTTTTCTTTCAAGTTGCCATACCCGTTGGAGATGCGCATGTAATATTTTGCCAGTTCATCATTCAATTTTTGTACAGATATGCCTCTCGTGTTCTTTACACATGTGAGTGTTTTTGATTCATAGCCATTTTCCGGATAAATATCGAAGTATTTTCTTGCCCAGTCCTGTACAACCTTCGCAATTCTTTCATGTCTTGCAAATCTGTTTTCCGGTCCTTCCTCATTTATTATATACTCCATCTGGGTATTGAGTGCAATTATCTGGGATATTGCCGGTGTTACCCTTGTCTGGTTTTTTAGGTGGTACTTGTACATCATCGGGAGATTGAAATAATAGCCTCTGTTCAGTTCCTCAGCCCTTTTTAGCAGTCTCTCGCTTACGGATGCAACGGCAATACCGGAGGGCAGAGCAAAACATTTCTGTACACCTGCAAGGCACATGTCTATACCACAGTTATCCACTTCTATCTTTGCACCTCCCATTCCGGAGACGGCATCTACAAAAAAGAAAACATCTGGATATTTTTTTATAACTTCAGATATTTCTCTGAGAGGGTTCATCATCCCTGTGGATGTTTCGTTGAATACGAGAGTTACGGCATCATACTCTCCATTTTCCAGTTTTTCATCAATCATTTCTGGTTTTATCGCTTTATCCCACTCCAGGCTCAATGTATCACATGGAATACCATTCATTTCTGTTATCTTTTGCCATCTTTTCGAGAAAGCTCCATTTACGAGATTCAAACACTTCTTTTTTACACCATTTACCACCGCCGATTCCATGGCGCCGGTGGAAGAAGATGTGAACAGCAATACCGGATTTTGTGTATACAATAATTTCTGGAGTTTTGGCTGGAGATCTGCATAAAGTTGGGAAAATTCTTTGGAACGGTGATGTATCTGGGGTGTTGCCATTGCCTGTAGGAGTTCAGTTCTAACCTCACTTGGACCAGGGGTAAACAATTTTTGATGCATGGGAGGAAGTATTAAAATATATTACTTAAACATTTCCACATTCACAAAAATTTTGCCTGCCATTCCACGCCCTATGGTTGTCTCTCTTCCATCTATTCTTATAACGATGGGGCCCTGCAGAGGATGCGCAGTTATAACTTCAATGGCTTTACCTTCTCTTATGCCTCTAGTCCTCAAGTTTATTTTGAAACCATATCCTCCGTCTACCCCCGATATGACTGCTTTTCTACCTGGTTGAAGTTTTATCAACGGAATTTGTTTGTCCATCTTTTAGGCAAGCCTAAATTTGTATTTAAATTTTTGGGCATGAGGAAAGAAATCAAAATTTTACATTTTGCAAAACCACAATTTTATATTTATATTATATTATTTATATATCTATTATACAAGTTAACTTTAAATATCCTCGACATATTTCTATTTTGGAGGCAATAAAATGAGCAAATACAA
>CAZSHJ010000019.1:0-26910 GCA_964606745.1 uncultured Thermoplasmatales archaeon
GAATAGAAAACCGCCAGATATATGTTTCTATGTGGTTATTCAAAACCCTCTATAATTTTATTGATTATTTAGTTAAATTAAATAATAGTTCTGCAACACATTTAGCTCAAAGGTTTTTAGAAGATAACATTTTAGATACAGCTGAAAATAATCAAATAAAATTTTTATCATCTTTAAATTATACTCCTTCAAAAGATAAATTAATTAACATTGATTGGGATAAAGATAAATTAACAAATTGTGAAGAAGTAAATTTAGGTACAAATTATAATAAAAAAGATAGTGATGAAGATGGATTAGATGATGGAAATGAAGTTAAAGAATATAATACTAACCCTTTAAAGAAAGATAGTGATGATGATACTTTAGATGATAGTTTAGAAATTACTCTTGGAACTAATCCTACTGATCCAGACACAGACGGTGATGGATTAGATGATGGAAATGAAGTTAATATATATCATACAGATCCTAAAAACAAGGACAGTGATGGAGATGGTCACAGTGACTTAGAAGAAATAGTTGCTGGTTCTAATCCTTTAGATCCTACCTCCACTCCTAGAGACAAAGATTCAGATAGTTTATTAGATGATTGGGAGAATAAATATTTTGGTAATTTAAATCAAGGCCCTAATAATGATCCAGATTTAGATAATCTTACAAATATTAAAGAACAGCAATATAATACAAATCCTCTTAAAAAAGACACTTCTGGTGATGGATTAAGTGATAAAGTTGCATTAGACTTAGGACTTAATCCTACTGAAAGATACAATTCTTCTTTTGTTAATTTATTATTTAAATTAAATTCTAATGAACAAATAGAATTTATTAATAAATTCGTTAAAAATGGTAATCTTTCAAGAGAAGGCTTGGAACAGGCCATGTTTTTGAATAGCTTAGATACTGCTGAATTTCAATATATTAAAGATAATAATTTTTTAACTAATTTAGATATTGATGGAGATAATATTGGAAATTATGTTGATGAAAATTTAATGAATTTATCTTTTAAAATTCCAAATGAAAGATACTTTATCTTTTTAGAAACAGATATTGAAAATCCTCCAGGATATTTAGTTCCATTTAGTCCTACAAATCCTAATGGAAATATTTGGGATCAAAGACGATTTATATTAAAAAAACATGACTTTAATCCAGATAATATATATACTTTATTAGGTAAAAATGCTACTTTTAATAATTTTGAAAACTTAATTTTGAATAATATATCTTCAAAAATTACAAATAATGATCTAGTATACATTCAATTGAAGGGTCATGGTGTTCCTGAAAAATTTGTATTTGCAGATAATGAGAGGGTTACTTATGAAAATATAGATAATATTATAGATACATTAATTCCAAAACAATTAGTAATTGCTACATATGCATGTGATTGTATGACAAATGAGTCATTAACTCCATTAATTGAAGGTCCTTGTCCTAGATTAGTCTTAGGTGGAGAAAATATTTTATTATATGCCCGTACTGGTGGAAAATGGGGAGATATATTTCTAGGAGAACTAGATAGAATAGATCAAAATAATGATCAGTATATAAGTATGAACGAATCGTTTAATAATAAATACAATCCGGGATTGCATGATTTCAGAGATGAGTATAACATATTTAATAAAATGTTTTTAGGAGATGCAACAGTAGAAGAATTACATGTCGATATACCTCCACGACCGTGATGGAATTTATCACTATTTTAAATTTAGGGGAGTCAGGTGAAGGCAGTAACCCTCCTTCTGTTTTATGCGGCATTCACCTATGCGTCCCACCTCCGAGCGGTCCCGGACAACCGATCCCGGTATTTGGACTTGCTCCAGGATGGGGCCGTTTCATCAAATCCCAAGACAACGTCATTCCCGTGGAAATCATCCTCGTCATGGGCTGTGTCGTTTCTGCTCCCCATTTGGGGCTCCCACCCCAGCTTTTACACACCTGGTCCAGGAATGAGGGAGGAGTTTCCTCAGCTCGTAAGAGCCGTCAGCCGCTCACCTACTCCTGACTCCCATTTGTTTATGGAATTGACATTATAAATGTTTTGTAACCTTGAGGCGCTACACGCCAAGCAGTACAAATCTCATTATTCCGCCGACGGTCAGTGCCGTAAAAATCATTATCAATATTGCTTTTATCAAATCTTTTATACCAAGCTCCTTGAGCATTACGGCAAAAGTGGCGATGCACGGGAAGTATACACCGAGAAGTGTGGATGCTATCACCAGTTGAAGTGGTCTCATCCCAAGCGGAAGCAGCATGCCGACCGCCAGGTCTTTCCTCAGAAATCCTATCATCAGGGCAGTCGTTGACTCCCGGGGCAGTCCCAGCCATCCTTCGGTTACGGGAGAAAATACACCTCCTATCCATTGGAGGAAATGTATTGCATAGAGAATGTTTACTATGAATACGCCCAGAAATAGCCACGGAATGGCATCCTGTAAAAACCATCTTATGCGCATCCATGTTTTTTTCGCTATTGCCCTTGCACTGGGCCTTCTGTAAGGCGGTATCTCGAGAAATATCTCTGGGCTTTCCCCCTTTACAAATTTGTTGAGTATCAGTCCGACAACAATAAAAACCGTGAAAAGAGTGGCATACACCATAAGAATATATCTCATCCCGTAGTGACCGAGTATACCGAATATCATCGCCGTCTGTGCCATGCATGGAACTGCTATTGCCGTCAAAGTGGCTGAGATGAATCGCTGCTTACGGGTTTCCAGTGCTCTTGAGGACAGCACCCCGGGTACGTTGCATCCGAGCCCGAGGAATACGGGAACTATACCGTGCCCGTGCATTCCCAATCTGTGAAATATATTATCCACAAGTGTTGCCAGCCGCGGGAGGTAGCCGGAGTCCTCAAGTATGGATAGGGTGAAATAGAAGGATATGATGTACGGAAGCACGGCACCAAAAGGCACGTACAGTCCTGTTGTAAATATTCCCATTGACTGGAGATAATCTATTTTTCCGTCAATAAGAGTGCCTATAAGTATATCATGGATAATGCCGCCACTGCCGAGTAAATTGCTGATGTTCATGGCTACGGGGCGATACGCATCAAATACGGGGTCAAGTGCATACGTTATCAGATTTTCTCCTATTAATCTTACAAGTAAAAATGAGAGGGCAATTATGACGATTGCAATGGGTATGCCCGTGATGGGTTTTATGGTCAAATCCGATAGCCTTTCCCTGAGAGTGTGATGGCGATGTTTTATAACTTCCACCTCTTTTATTATCTCCCCGATTTTTACCCACCTTTCTCCTTCGCTCATTGGAGATACTTCGGACGCCTTCACTTCTTTCAGCCTTGTTACAAGCTCTTTTATGCCCTCGCCGGTCAGGGCGACGGTGGGCACAACAGGCACACCAAGCATTTTTTCCAGTTTTTCCACATCGATATCTATCCCCATGTGTTTTGTCTCGTCCCACAGGTTTAGAGCAACAATAAAGGGTTTATCTTTTTCCAGCAGCTCCAACATAAGGTACAAATTTCTTTCAAGGTTTGTTGCATCAACAACATTGATGACCATGTCTGCATCATTGAGCAAATTTACAGACACCTCCTCTGCTTTGTTGGAAGGCTGGAGAGAGTATGTTCCGGGGGCATCTATTATTTTTACCTGCTCCCCTTCCAGTCTCATTGTGCCCCCGTAAAAATCCACTGTTGTACCGGGATAGTTAGATGCGATAACGTTTGCCCCGGTAAGACGGGAGAACACCACGCTTTTGCCCACATTTGGATTTCCCATAAGAATGATTTTTTTCATTTACTGTCCTCGAATTTAGGTATACCTAAAAATGTATTTAAATTTTGGGGAATACCATACTTTTCTCAATTATAGTTTATAACCTAACGTATCATGCTTTTAATCTCCTCATCTAAAAATACATCTATCCAGTTCATAGCATATGACAAAGAAGTTTCAAGAGCGAAACTTGAGGAAGGATTAGAAATTGAGTTAAAAACAGCAAAAGAACTTATAGATGAATAAACGGTTTAATTCACGCCCCTAATGCACCACTCATTCATTTTTCAGAGAAAAGACTTGTATTTGCACCGGAACCGGAAAGTGGTACAAAAAGGGAAAATAGGGCAAGTAACGTTCTTTCTTGCATTAATGTGTGGCATAATCTGCTAAACATTGGCCCGGTCTAATTCTGTCCACAGCCGTACTAATAAATAGATTTATATATTTGTTGTCATTTAGAAAAACTGCATCAGGCATAGCTTGATTAGTGAAGTGATATCATGAGTGTTATACTGGTTGTCGAGGATGAAGAGCCCATACAGGAACTCATAAAGGAATACCTTTCTCCCCTCAATGTTGAAATTTATCAGGCATTGAGTGGGGAAGAGGGCGTGACATTGTACAGGGAACTGCTGGATAAAAAAAGGAAACCCGATGTGGTTGTAATGGACTTAAAATTGCCTGGGATAGATGGCGTGGAAACAACTAGGAGAATAATAGCCATGGATGCAAAGGCGAACGTATATGGGTTTACCGCTTATTTTGGCACAGACTGGTCAAACGAGTTGAAGGATGCAGGTGCAAAAGGAGTTATAGCAAGACCGGTAGGATTTGAAGGGTTCAGAGACATCATAAAAAGAATACTCGAAGGAGAAAAGATTTAGTCATCTGGCAAACCACATCTCGTCCGGTATATCTCCATATACTCCTGCGACGTCTCCGCCTTCATCAATTGTTTTATCCCTTTTCTCTTTTCTCTCCTTGTAGCCTAAAATTGTTTCCTTGTTTATGAACCAGTAATGTGTCCTCCATGTCCTGCCGTCATAGATGGTTGTTTCTTCCCTCTCTGTGATAAGCATGCCTTCTTCCTCTAGGATATAGAACAGCTGACGATCTTCCGGTTCGAGCACGTTATCTATTATCCTGTCCTCAAATCCGAATAAATCCATAACAAAATTTGCATCCCCCATTGCGGATTCTACATCGATTTTTACACGGTTTGATATAGCCACCGCTAGATCTTCCAAAGTCACAACACTCATGTATATATCTATTTGTTGCACCCGATATATATAGCTTTCTATTTCGGATGTGTTTTGATTCAATTTTGCTGTCAATTATGATATCGGTACCGGCGTAAAGCTCGAAATAAATATAAGAATCGCAATAATCACAAGTCCCTTTGTTTTTGCGTCAAGTGGTACGAATTCGTTCAGTGCCGGTGGATGGCCTGCCCCTATAAAGAAGACAATAAAGAAAGCCATGAATATCCATCCTCCCCCGAGGAAAGAGGACAGTACCAGCAGTGCAATGGCTGCAAAACTTGCGTATCTGTGTTTTTCTTTGAGCGCTCCTCTTGCAATATGTCCCCCGTCGAGCTGACCGGCCGGCAGTAAATTTATGGCTGTGACAAGCAGACCCACCCACCCGGCAAATGCTGTCGGATGGATAATAGCATTCGAGGGAATGGTGAAAAACTGGCTAAGTGCAGTCAGCAGTAAAGGGAAGTGAATCATCATCCCTTCCGTTACATCGGTTGCTACCACTGGATTTTGCTGCATGAGAAACAAACCGATAAGGCATACTGGTATGGATACGAGAAAGCCTGCAATGGGCCCGGCAATGCCTATATTGATGAGGGCTTTTCTGTCGGGAATCGGCTCTCTCATCGAAATCACCGCACCCAGCGTTCCGAGCGGGAGGACTGGATTTGGAGGTATCGGTATAAAGAAAGGAAGGGAAGCAGCCACATTATGTTTCCTAGATACGAAGTAATGGCCCAGTTCGTGGATGCCAAGTATTGCCATCAATGGAAATGAGAAAAAAACCAATCCTCTGAATAAATTTTGTGGCATGAGCATTCCATTCATACTCCATTCCTCGAGAAAGAGCATGGAACCGGAGAGCATTGTTGTTACTATTGTCGTGAAAAAAAGCACGATATTCAGCCAGTTGGGACGTGTTTTTAGTTTTGGCTTCTTTATTACACTAAGGACATATTCGCCACCCTCACTTCTCAGAAAAGGAATGAAATCCATGCTTTTCAGTTCCACCCTCAACTGCTCGAATTTCTCTTCGAGAGTATTGTTTTGGGGAATATTAATGTAGAATGTATTTTCCCCTTCCTTCGTTTCGTATATCTGTAAGTATTTCTCGACTACCTTCCTTATGTGCTCTTCATCACTTTCGAGAGGGAAGGACTTCCACTCATCCATTGGAGAATGATGGGCATGCATGTAATAAAACTTTTGGATGGGCAATTCCAAAGAATTTTTATCTACCAAAACGATTAGATATAGTGAAAAAGTGGCATAGACTTGTGGTCGTTGCGGTAATTCTATTTTGTCTGTCAGGCGTGGGATACGTTGTTTATGGATATGTGGATATTGACGGAGACGGACTGACAAATAATGAAGAAAAGAAATATCATACAGGACAATATAATGCCGATACCGACGGGGATGGTTTAAAGGATGGCGAAGAAATTAATGCTTACTATACAGACCCTAATAATCCAGATACAGATGGAGATAAATTAAACGATGGTATTGAAATAGAAAATAGATTAAATCCATTAAATTCGTCTGACGCTAATGCAGACCCTGATCATGATTTGATATCTAATCTTGATGAAATTTTAAAGTATCATAGTAATATTACTAATCCCAATTATCCTTTTCCAGGATCTTCAGACAGTGATGGAGATTATGTTATAAGATCTATAGAAATAGAAAATGGATTAGATCCCAGTACTAAATATTCTTTTGGAGGATTGCATGACTTTTTAAGATTATATGGATATACTAAAAGAATTCCAAATAATGTAAGTTTTCAAAATATGTTAAACAATGCTACAAAATATGAACCTAGATATTGGGAAAAAAGAGATGGAGGATTTAATAATTATGTTGATGGAATGTATTCTGAATTAACTTTAGCTGATCCAATATTTCAATATTATGCAGATCAAGTCCATATTGATTGGGAAAAGGATCCTACACATGGAAAAGTAGGACACTTAAAATTAGATGATGAAAATCTATTTCTAGAATATGGAACAGAAAATAGTAAACCTTTGGTACCTCCTTCTTATTACTTAACTCATGGAAGAAGAGGAATATGTGTTGAATCTTCAGTTGCAAATGATTGTATATTTCAACATAAGGAATATCCTTCTACTTTAACATCAGCAAAAATTAATTCTATAGGACATAGCGCCGGGGAAGTAAAAATAAATGATGAAGTATATATAATAAATTATAATTCCTTAATGCCAAAAAAAGATATATATGGGGAAGATACATATAAAAAAATGGGTTGGATACTTGGAGAATCTTATGATCCGAATTGGCTAGTAAATGGAACTGATAGGCATATGTAATCGGGTATATCTTGTTTTAATGGCTGTTGTCGATGCAATATACTTTATATCTCAATAGACACATTCATTTTCATGGAATTGAGAGATATAGGGGAGAGGAGAGCTATAACAATCATGGCTGAACGTTACGGCAGCATAAATCTCGATGATTGTGCCACTATTGATGCAGGAGATGAATTTTTTCTGGTGACGACCGATATGGTGAATAAGACAACTCATTTTCCTGATGGCTCGACACCGTACCAGATGGGCTGGTTCATTGTGGCTGTAAATTTGAGCGATATAGCGGCCAAGGGGGGTCTTCCGGTTGGCGTGACACTGTCACTGGGTCTTCCGGGGGATGAAAATGTGGATTTCATCAGAGAACTCTCCAGAGGGGCTGACGATTGTGCAAAAAAGTTCGGGACGAAAATTATAGGCGGTGATACAAAGGAGATGGATTCAATTACGATATGCGGTACGGCCATTGGCAGGGTAAAGAAGGGGGATTTCATGCCGAGAAAGGGTACCCGCCCGGGAGACATCATATGCGTAACAGGGGAACTGGGGGGGACAGGGGCTGCACTTAACTCTCTAGAAGAAGACAAGGATGACAAGGCAATAGGGAAAATTCTCATTGTGCATCCGAGGGTGGAAGAGGGGATGGCGGCTGCCTCCACACATGGCGTGACTGCATCCATGGATATATCCGACGGGCTTGCATCCTCCCTGTATCAGCTTATGGATATCAACGGCATGGGTTTTTCAATACGGGCGGAAAAAATCCCTGTTGCCGTGGAGGCAAAGTCCCGAGAAAACGGGTTTGACTCTTCACTCTATTCAGGAGGAGACTATGAATTGCTTTTCACCATTTCCCCTGATAAATTTAAGGCTGTGAAGGAAGCCGTGGGCTGCAAAGTAACGGAAATTGGTACTGTTATAAAAGAAGAGAAGGTCATTCTGATTGAGGGCGGAAAGGAAAAGGAAATGGAAAACAGGGGTTACGAACATTTTTTGAGCAGGGGAAAAACTATTTAACTCCTTCACAATCCATTTAGACAATGAAGAAAGATAAAAAGGAAGAGGAATATGAATTCGAAATGCCCAAGTTTGACGAGAAGGAATTCATAGAAAAGGAAAAATCAAAGGCTAAAACATATTTTATTTCATTCGGCTTCGGTATTGTGATGGGAATAATATGTCACTTTGCATGGGTAAATATCTCACCTGATATGGGGTGGGGATTGGCATTCCTGCTTGCGGTCTGCTCGATAGGATTTCTGGCAAAGATTCTCCAGATATTGGAGGTGGACATATCAAAATTCGGCAAAAAGGAGTGGCTCGGTTCCATATCATTCTACTTCTTCACATGGCTTGCAATTTTCATACTCTCAGTAAATCCTCCGTTTTACGATGCCTCGCCCCCCGGAATAGATGATGTTGTTCTTCCCGCAATACAGCAGACGGGCGGAAGCGTTCTTATTGCTGCCAAGATAACTGACAATGTTGAAGTCAAGGATGCCGTGATAAATATATCTGACGGCTCCACCTGGAATATATATAATATGCAGAAGGACGGCGATATATATGCGTACGAATATACAGGCAATGAAACGGGTACCTCCGATTATGTTATAACCGCACGGGACAAGGGAGGCAGGAAAAGCACATTCAGCGGGAATTTTTCTTTCGTCCAGGATGTAGTGATGGTTAATATTCCTTCTAGAAGCATTGATGCATCTGATAAAATCGAGATAAAGGTCATGGAGAAAATAAGCGATGAGAATTTCAGGGTTTACTGCATGGTCGGTGGGATGGATGTAAATGCAACTTATTTGGAAGAGCCTCCAATAACAATAAACGATAAAAATTATGGGGTGTATATGACTTCGCCGGAATACGAGGGATGGAATGGGAGCAGCTCGGTTAGTATAAACGTATACGTAGAGGTTATCTATTATTTCCTCGGGGTGGAGAAAGCATATACAAATAATGTTATTGGCGGGACTTATACATTCAATACAACAGATGACAGCAGCATCGGAACCGTGAGTTCACCGGTGGTGGAGAATCTGCCCCAGCCCAGATCCCTGAAACAAACACCGGGCTTTGAATCAATTGCTTTCGTGGCAGCCGTGGCAGTTGCCCTAATCCTATTCAGAAGAAGAAAGTAGTTTCTCGGCTTTTAACTCGAACGCTATGACGGGATATTCAAGCTCGAAGTTGGATATAACAGCAGGGTGGATTTCTCCGAAATAACCCATCTCACCTGTTCCACCACCTCCGATAATCGATGCGCACCTTCCGTCTATGAATGCCCCGCTCTTTTTTTCCTCCACATCTGCCTTCATCCCCATGTTTCTCAGTAAAGCCTCGACGGTGGATTTGCATTCGGTAAAGCCCGTCTTGGCATCTATTTTAACCCCTGCTACCATAGTTCTGTTGACGGGCATGCCATTCACCATCTCAACCACATCCCCGACTTCGTATATCATCTGCGGCAGATCGTTGTGCCGGTTCTTCGATAAAATCTCCATAAGGGACGGGATAAGAGAGACCCGCATGCATGAATGCTTGCCGGATATCGGATTTTCTATGCTTACCACTTCTCTTGGCTCTATATTCATTTTTTCAAACTGACAGTCCTCGTTTGACAGCGAGATGGTCACGACTTCGTTGAATTTCAGACCTATCAGCGTCTCGTGGATTTTTTCCATTGAAAGTGATGCCCCAAAGGTCATGCTTCTGGGCAGTTGAGAAGGAAAATTATCATAGCCGTACCCGATGGCGATATCCTCCACTATATCTATAGGATGGAGAATGTCAACCCTCCACGGGGGTATTTCTACCTTTATTTCATCGCCCTCAAGGCAGGCATCTAGTCCCATACTACGAAGGGCGTCTATTGCATGGTTTCTGACATCAAACCCGAGCACTTTTGACGCATAAGTCGCATCTACCTTTTCCTCCGGGGGGGTGAAATCGGGTGTGCCCTTTGTTTTACCTTCATAATCCGTGATTCTCACCATCTCAACATTGCCTCCACGCTCGGCCAGCGCCGCAGTGACGATATTCAAGGAGTTGTTGACTGCATTTATGTCGGTGCCCGTGACATCAACAAATAGATTTTCTGTGAAGAGATCAACCGCCGTTAACTCCCCGTTTATTATTGGTGGAAATGATAACACGTTTTTGTTTTTATCCAGTATTATCGGATATTTGTTGCAGTTTTCCAGAATATGAGCATATTTTATGCCCTTGTCGTGTTTCTGCAATATTTCGTCGAGGTTCATCTCAATTGACTCACCGAGAGGTACGAAAGATATATCTCCCGGTTTAACAGCCTTGTAGGTGAACGGCGGCGTTACAGCATCGAGATTGTGTAGACCTATTGCCACCTTTTTTCTGTCCTTTCCAACCGAGAAATGCAGTTTTTCCTGGAGTTCCATCATGGATATAATGAGATTCTCGCTCATTTTGACGTCCCTCACCGCCGCTGCGGAAATGAAGGGCCTGACTTTCTTCACGCTACTGTCCACCTTCATGTGTATCGACGACTCCCTGATGGTGTACCTCTTGAGACCTTTCTCTATGCCAAGGAACGAACGCATGGCCCTTGCCAGACCTTCAACGCTAAGCAAATCAGGGCGGTCAGGAAAAAATTCTACGGAGATGCTTCCATCCTCGACCTTGTCTATCTCCGCTCCTATCATGGGTATCTTCTGCAGGAGTTCATCTTTCTCGATTTTCTTGCCCATGAGGGATATCAAATCGTCATAGTCGAAAGTTATTACAGGCATCCCTGCTAAATGGCACTGCCCATATTTTATTTTGTCGGAAGATGTTTTCAATTCTTTTCATAAAAAGGGAAGGAGAAAGAGGGGATTTTTATGATGGAGAATGCAATCTTCAGTATTGTATGATGTAATCCTTGCTGTCTGAAGAACTCGTTCCGTCGCTGAAGGACGTAAAGAAAAGATTTCCGAAAGGTATCAGTCCCAGTTTGGAGATTCTCTGTGCGGTGAAAACGTATGATTGGTTAATCACATCGCCGGGCTGGGGATTGCCTATACAGTTTTTATGTATTTTCCATGTGATAACTCCTGCTTCCAGATCGAAGTAGCCGGTATTATAAGTATCGTTCCACGTTTCTACAGGTGTTCGTCTTTCATAATAGTGACAATGCCAATGGTCGAAATCTATATATGGGATGAGCACGCCGTTCCGGAATCCGACATCGTAGTGAATATCGTCATAGTGCCAGTGTATGGCATATATCGTTCCTATTTTGTCTTCCAAGTCTGCAATCTTCATTGCACCATAGAGATACTCTGGTTCATCAGGTTCTTCATAGAACGATGCCCATAGCACATCCACGTAACCGAACCGCGTATCGCCTTCATCGTCGGTTATCTCCGGCTCATCATCTCCTCCAATGCACCTGGTACTTGGTATGGTAACAGGAACATCGATTTCCTCGGTGGTTGTCACTTCTTCCATATTTACAGTTTTATCTTTCACTGCCGATATGGGCATTAAAAATATTGATGCCACCAGCAGACACAACATCGTTTTCTTCCCTATCATTTTTTGCCTCATGTCTCAAACAGGATAATATTTATAAGTTTATCTGTAACAGTGGCGGTTCTGACCACCATCCTTATATATGGCCTTGATATTCCGATTTCGCCTATGAATAATGATGGTAAAACCAGAAGGAGGCGATGAAATGCCAATGTATGTAAAATTTGAGATGCCAGAGGAACTGGTAAGCAAAGTGTATGGGGCAGTAGAAAAGGCGAGGGACGCTGGAAAGGTGAGCAAGGGCACAAACGAAGTGACCAAGCAGGCGGAGAGGAAGCAGGCGAAACTTGTTGTAATGGCCACCGATGTAAGTCCCGAGGAGATACTTGCTCATATACCTCTTTTATGTCAGGAAAAAGAAGTGCCATATGCCTACGTTCCCTCAAAGGACGAACTGGGCAGGGCCGCCGGACTGAAAGTCCCGACTGCGGCTGTTGCCATAGTGGATGAAGGCGAGGGAAAGGGCATTGTGGACGAAATAGCTAAAAAACTGCAGGAAATTAAGGGATAAGCATGGCTGAAGAAAGTATCCCCGCAGAGGTAGTGGAAGTCATAGGAACGTCAGGTATGTGCGGGGAGGTAACGCAGGTCAGAGTCAAAGTGCTTGATGGGAGCGAGAAAAACAGAGTTCTAACGAGAAATGTTATGGGACCTGTCAGACTGGGGGATATTCTCATGCTGAGAGAGGCTGAGAGGGAAGCCAGAAAATTATCAGTGAAATAATATGGTAGTAAAAAGAATATGCACTTTCTGTGGCGAGGAAATAGAGCCCGGTACGGGTTCGATGTATGCGAAAAAGGACGGTACGGTTCATTATTTCTGTTCCAGCAAGTGCAGGAAAAATTTTTTGAAACTCAAAAGGGAGCCCAGAAAGGTGCGCTGGACGAAGCGTTTCAGCAGGTAAAATGGCAGAAAGAACTTTCGTGATGATAAAGCCCGACGGGGTACAACGGAGGCTGGTGGGGGAAGTTATCAGAAGGTTTGAGAACGAAGAAATAAAAATTATTGCAGCGAAATTCATGTCGGTCCCGGAGGAACTGGCAGAGAAACATTATGCAGTTCACAAAGGAAAACCTTTTTACGAGGGGCTTATGGAACACATTACTTCCGGTCCGGTTCTGGCAATGGTTCTTGAGGGGAACAATGTCATCGGGAGGGTGAGAACTATGGTGGGCGATACTAATCCGAATAAAGCAATGCCAGGTACAATACGTGGCGACTATGCCCAGGAAACGAGAAAAAACATTGTTCATGCAAGCGATTCGAAAGAGACGGCAGAACACGAGATAGCACTGTGGTTCACTCCAAAAGAAATCATATCTTACAAAGTGAGCGATGAAGAGTGGTTGTAGAGAAGTTTTAGTTTACTCCTACAATTTTTCAAAAACTTTTGACGGGGTAATTTAAAAGAGAAAGATTATTATTAGTTAATTGATTCTAGTGTAAAGAGAGGGTATTTGTATGGTGCCAGAGGAGATTAAAGAACTGGTAGAGAGATTCGAAAGAAATCTGCCTGCATATAAAAGCCAGAGATATAATGAAGCACAACTAAGGGAGGAATTTCTAAATCCCTTTTTTGAAGCCCTTGGATGGGATGTTTATAACAAAAGCGGGGCAGCACCAACATACAGGGATGTAATTCATGAAGATTCCATAAAAGTAGCAGGAGGGACAAAAGCACCAGATTATTGTTTCACTTTATCTGGAAGACGGATGTTTTTTGTTGAGGCGAAGAAGCCTTCGGTTGATATCAAAAGAGGTGTACATCCTGCTTATCAACTAAGGAGGTATGCATGGAGTGCTAAACTGCCATTATCAATATTGACGGATTTTGAAGAATTTACAGTGTACGAATCAAGACAGCGACCCAAGGAAACCGATACAGCCGCTACTGAGAGAATAATGTATCTTACTTACAAGTATTACATTGAAAGATGGGATGAGATTGCCAGCATTTTCTCCAAGAAAGCTGTATTGCAGGGTTCGTTTGATAAATTCATAGAGTCTTCAAAGAAAAAGCGTGGCACACAGGAAGTTGATAATGTATTTCTGAAGGAAATAGAAGGATGGAGGGAAAAATTAGCCCGCAATATTGCCATTAGAAATTCAAACCTTACTGTTCGGGAATTGAATTATGCTGTCCAGAGAACGATAGATAGAATAATATTTCTCAGGATGTGCGAGGACAGGGGCATAGAACACTATGGCAATCTTCGTTCACTACTGGAAAAAGATAATATTTATTCCAATTTGTGTAAACTTTATGAGCAGGCCGATGAAAAATACAATTCAGGTCTTTTCCATTTTAAAAAGGAACGGGGAAAAACCGATATGCCCGATGAACTAACAATGAATTTAACTATTGACGACAAAGTTCTCAGGGAGATAATAAAGAGCATTTACTATCCCGAAAGCCCCTACGAATTTTCGGTGTTGAGCCCGGAGATATTGGGCAACGTCTACGAGCAGTTTTTGGGGAAAGTGATACGCTTAACGCCTGGGCATCGTGCAAAAGTGGAAGAAAAGCTAGAGGTAAAGAAGGCAGGAGGTGTTTACTATACACCAAAATATATTGTTGACTACATCGTAGAAAATACGGTTGGAAAAGTCATTGAGGGAAAAACACCTAAGCAAATATCAGAATTCCATATTCTCGACCCTGCCTGTGGTTCAGGTTCATTTCTATTGGGTGCATATTCATACCTCCTAGACTACCATCTGAAATGGTACACGAATAGAAAAAATCCCAAGCCATATAAAGACCAGATTTATCAGGGGAAAAATGAAGGATGGTATCTGACCATTAAGGAAAAGAAGCGTATTCTCCTGAACAACATTTATGGTGTGGACATAGACAGTCAGGCGGTAGAGGTTACAAAACTCAGTTTGTTGCTGAAGGTTCTTGAGGGAGAGAGCAGCGATGTTTTTGAGAAACAACAGAAGTTATGGAGGGAAAGGGCACTGCCCGATTTGGGAAGCAACATTAAGTGTGGTAACTCGTTAATCGGCCCTGATTTTTACAGCGGTGGGATGCAAACAACTCTTTCTGACGAAGAAGAAATGCACCACATCAATGCCTTTGACTGGAACAAGGAATTCAAAGATGTCATGGACAACGGGGGATTTGATGTTGTGATTGGAAATCCACCATATGTTAGACAAGAAACACTTGGCGAACTAAAATCATATTTCCAAAAACATTATACTGTTTATCATGGAGTTGCAGACCTTTATGCTTACTTTATTGAGAAAGGTGTCAAACTGCTGAACGAAAACGGCCTTTACGGTGTGATTGTGGCCAACAAATGGATGAGGGCGAATTACGGTGGGCCACTGAGAAAGTGGCTGAAGAATATGAACATAGTCGAGATATTGGACTTTGGAGATTTGCCAGTTTTCAAGAAGGCCACAACATACCCCTGCATAATGATAGTAAAGGCTGGAAAACCATCCAAGAAATTCTGGGCTGTGAATTTTAAGACACTAGAATCTTCTAAATTGAAGGAGATAGTCAAGAAAACCCGGTTCAAGGTGGGCATCTCGTCGCTGGATGATTCTGGCTGGGCACTTGCCAGTGAGGAAGAGTTCAAATTGCTGGAAAAACTGAAAAGGGCGGGGAAACTACTTGGTGAGTATGTGGACAGAAAGATTTACAGAGGAGTTCTAACTGGATTGAATGAAGCTTTTGTCATAGATGAGGAGACAAAGGATAGACTTATCAAAGAAGACCCGAAGAGTACAGAAGTTATCAAGCCGTTTCTTGTAGGGAAGGATATCAAGAGGTATTCAATCGATTTTAAAGGCAGATACCTGATTTTTACCAGAAGGGGTATAGATATAGACCGATATCCGGCAATCAAGGATTACCTAAGTCAGTATAAGGAAAGGCTTATGCCAAAACCTAAAAACTGGAAAGAAAAAGAATGGAAAGGTCGCAAACCCGGCTCTTATAAATGGTATGAAATTCAAGACACAATCGATTACTATGAAGAGTTTGAGAAGCCGAAGATATCTTTTTCATCTATTGTTAAACACAATTCATTTTATTTAGATAGAAAAGGATACTATTCTAATGATAAAACAAATATCATTTCATCTGAAAATGTGTATCTTCTTGGAATATTAAACTCGAAACTCCTTACATATTTTCTTTCAAAAATATCCTCTACAAAACAGGGGGGTTATTATGAATGTAAACCAATGTACGCCAGCCAGTTTCCAATCCGCGCCATCGATTTTTCAAATCTTGAGGATAAGGCAAAACATGATAAAATGGTTAAGTTGGTTGAACGAATGCTCGAACTTCATGAACGTCTTGCAAGGGCAAGAACTGGAAACGAGAAAACAATGCTCCAGCGGCAGATAGATGCAACAGATGGGCAGATAGACAATCTGGTTTATGAATTGTATGAACTGACACCTGAAGAAATTGCCATTGTTGAGAAAACCAATCCATGACTTCCTTTTAACTCTACATTTTTGAATTTTCCAGTAAATTTATGAATTTGTAGAGTTAAAGTCGGGCAGTAGAGCATGTTGTTTCCCTTCTTCCCGTCTCCCTCCCTCCTTACCCTCTTCTCCCCGCTGCCTCCACCCGATGAATATTTAAACATCTTTCCATTTTCCATATGCTCTGTGAGAAGGCCCCCATGATTCGTGATTGGGGGTGCAAGCACGGAGCTACATTTATCGGTACCTTTGGGTCCCTTGGGGACGCAAGAATGACCTAAAGGCCAACCCGGATACCGTAAATCTGCCGTGATATCGGTTTAGCTGCTGCTTTTAAAAAACCGGTGCCCCGCGGGGTAACAGCGGCTACTTTTCCATTGCCTTTACAATTTCGACCAGGGCAGAGTTTATCGGCGTTTCAATGCCATTCCTCCTTCCAGTTCTCACAATCTCACCGTTTATGTAGTCTATTTCCGTTCTTTTGTTTCTGTTGATTGACTGAAGCATCGAGGAGTGGTTGTCTGCCGTAAGACGTGCAACCTCCCTTGCCTTTTCTACAATATCGCCGCTTATATCAATGCCAATGCTTTTTGAAACCGCCATGCCTTCCATGCATATTTCCTTCATCAATTTTTTTGCATGCTCATCTTCAAGCAGATAGCCGTTTTTGCATCCCAGTATAGCCGTGAGGGGATTGATTGCTGCATTCACAATTGCTTTACGCCATATCTCCGTTCGTATATTTCCGCTTACCTTCGTTTCTATTCCGCATTCTGTCAGTGCATTCGCAAATTTCTTTATCCTTTCGCTCAATGAGCCGTCCATCTCCCCTATTATTGTTTCTCCGGTGCCGGTATGGATTATCTTTCCGGGTGATAAATATCTCACTCCATGAGTTATGATGCCCCCCACCGCCCTTTTCCCTCCCGCGATTTTTGAGATTGTATCCTCATTTTTAAGTCCGTTCTGCAGGCTGAGTATCGGGGCGGGGCATTTATCTACAATTTCCCTCACCGCCTTCTCCGTGTCGTATGCCTTCACGGTCAATATGACCAAATCTGCTTCATCTTCTCTTCCCATGGCGGCGGCTGCATCCGGATGGGCAACAAAATTTGTCTTTCCGGATATTTCCAGCCCGTTTTTCTTTATTTCATCAACATGGCTTTTTCGTCCTATAAGCAGGACGTCATGTCTTCCGGAAAGCATTCCCCCGACGAACGAGCCAAGCGCCCCCGAGCCAAAGACAATGACCTTTATTTTATCACCTCGTAGAACCCTGGCAAAGGACAGAAGACGGGCATTTTCCTTTTTTCGAAGAATTCGTCACCTGTTACCATTGCCTTTATTTGTATGCCGAGATTCTCTGCAAATATGCATTTATCCCCTTCAAAGATATGGATTGTCACATTCCGCCACATGCATTTTTCCTCTATTTTGTTCGCCATACTCTCGTTGCACACAAATTCGACGGCACAGCCCCTCCTCATCATCAACCAAGATGCAAGCAGGTCTTTCTCATCCTCTACAATGCCCGTCACCTTGCCCTGACTTCCATAGGGCAGTCCTCCCGTCCCTTCGATTTTTCTGGAAAATATAAATCCCATTTCATCTCTCACTTCTATGAATATCTCTCTGTCGGGCTTGACCAGGTTCACGGTGGCATGTGTCGCATCTTCAACGGCTTTGCCTGCCTTTATCGCAATATCCTGGCTTGTGAAATCATGGTTGCCTGTCCTTCTTGCACGGACGGCAAATGTTTCGTTCCGTCCCACCTCAGCATACTCTGCGGCAGCCCTCGATATCCCTTCCAGGTCGGCTTTTACCTCCACTACCGGAGAAAACGATTTTATCCCGAAAACGTTTTCAAGCGGTTTGATTGTCCTTTCAAAGTCATCGACTTCAACGAAAATCCTGCCCCATGTTCTTCTTATCCTGTGCTCTACCCCGTAGTAGGAAAGGGCTTTTTTAATATCGGCAATCAGCAGTTCCTCAAATTTTTTTCTCACGTATCTGCTCTTCAGTCCTATCTCCCCGTATCTTATCAGTACAAGGGTCACGTTTCGTAATCGTCATAATGAACTAAAAAGTTTCTCATCGGACAAATCCATTAACTTTTTTATGGTGAATCCTATTAACATATATGAAATACCTGCCCGTGACGGTACTTCTTTCCGTTTCGCTCTTGCTCGCCCCGGGGGTCATGGCATGCAAGGATATCATTGCGACGGGGGATGCCACGGCAGGCGATTACAATCTGCTGCTCAAGGTGCGTGACCCCTCCCGACCGGGGCCCCAGGTGCTCTGTATGGTTAACAGAAGTTATGCATATGATTATCATACTCCTTGGACTGGCAGTGATATGCACTTCATCACACAACACAAGTTCATAGGAGTTGCAACGAAGGGTGATGTCCCGCCGAACATAGTGAAAATGGGGATGGCACTCAGCGATGCGGGCATAGTATATGCAGACGCCGACGTTCCTTCATATAAAATAAATCCGACGAGAAATGCATGGGATGACTTCGACTGGATGCGATATGCGTGCCAGAATGCAAGCAGCGAGGAGGAAGCCATTGATCTTCTCATTGAGGTGGTTGCCATGCATGCCCCGGGTGTTGCGGAGAATCTGTTTGTCGTGGGGCCGCAGAAGGCATATGTGATGGAGGCCAATGCGATAAATTATGCCGTGACATCAGTGAGCGGCATTGCTGTCATGTCGAACTACCCCAATGAGTTGTGGGGAAGATATTTTTTGAGGAGAGCATTTGTTGCCTCCTCCTTTGATAAAACGTTTGAGGGGGAGGTACGGAAAGGAAGGACGATACGCCTCGGTTCAATGATGGGAATAAAAGTTCTGGATGTGGGCAGCGACGGTGTGGTGGTAAAGCAGGCCCCGTTTGGCGGGAGGGCGGAGATAAAAAAAGGGGAAGGCAAAACGGTTGGTTTTTTCAGGGTTGATGTGCTCGATTGTACGGATAGAAAAGTAAAATTGCATATTTGCTACGAGTACTTTGCATGGGAAAACGAGATGATGAAAAGGGCACAGGCAGAATACGGTTCCATAACGCCCGGGGATATGATGAATCTTTCCAGGTTGAGGAGCGGTGATATTGGAGGGATGAGGGGAATGTGCGAGGGCGAGAACGAGGCAGCCATGGTATTCAAGATTCCCCGCAGTAGCGCTTCTATGAGCATGGGGTGGTTTGCACCCGACCAGTGTTCGTCCATCTTCGTCCCCGTGCATATTATCGATACGAATATATTACCTGCATATGAAAGCGGGGAGGCGGCGGATGTGGCAGTGGAGTTGCTTGAGAAGTTCGGCCGCGGGAACATCACTGATGATTGTAAAAAGGTCGAGTGCATCTTTATGAAGGAGAACGACAGGATGGAAGGGCTTGCATGCCTGACGGAAAATGCAGGCAAAATGTTGACTGCTTCCGACATGGGAATGCAGCAGCAGGCTATTTTGATGCAGAAAATTTTTCTGACAGCCGACAGTGATGATAAGGATATTGCTGCAGGTGTATGGAATATCAGCTACCGCAGAACACTTCGAAACATTAAAGAAGACATTGGTAAGATAGGGGATAACAATGTGAAGGGCAAACTTGCTTCCGTGGCATTGAGCATAGTCGGTGCAAGAGCCGAAATGGCGAAAACTGCCGGGAACGATAATGCTGCAATTGAAGAATATGAAAAAGGAAAACAGATGGTCGAGAACGGTGAATACATTGATGGTTTGAATTGTCTTCTGAAGGCGTATGACCGTGCCGACTCCATGCTCTTCGGTATTCACGAATCGGGGATAACAACCGAAGAGAAAAGAAATGACTACGCTGCAGTCATATTCGGAATTATAATCGCCGGAGCATTGTTGCTTTTTGTAATCAGAAGAAGGTTGTAAGGTTAACAGAATATGTTGGGGCATGATACCATAAATCCTTTTTATGCAGTATCCTTTTTCCAAATCCCGGGCGGAGTCGCAGGAATGGTCCTTGGAATCGATTGATAGTCCTATCTCAAATTTATGGACAAAACCGTGCAGTTGGAGTAAAAAATTATGTACCTTGGCACGATATGCTTTTATGGGAAAGGTGAGGATAAGTGCATCCATACAGGCAGACATTCTGGAAAAGTTCGACTGTGTATGTAAAAAAACGGGGCAGCCAAATCGCTCCAATGCAATAATGACCGCAATGCATGATTATATAACGGCAAACAGGTGGATAGAGAAAAGGGGAAGGGCTGCGGGGGTTATACTGCTGACATACAACCATGACGTGAGGGGAATAAATGCAGCCCTTACATCGGTTCAGCACTCGTACGGCAACATCATAAATGCATCCATGCATATCCACATGGATAAGCGTCAGTGCCTGGAGATAATAGCTGTGGGCGGTGACATGGGTGAAATCAGTAAACTCGTTAAGGGGCTTCAGGGGAAGAAAGGCGTATTGTCGGTCAAGGTGGTGGCCGCTGCATAAGATTTTAAATCGGATACCATATTATACGGTATGGAAGGAATACCGGAAAAAATCTCCTTGCTGCTTGAGGAGAAGCATCTGAAGGTTGCAACCGCAGAATCGTGCACTGGGGGGCTGATAGGGGATACCATAACAAATATACCCGGTAACTCCGAGTATTATGAAGGGGGAATCGTATCATACAGCAATGACATGAAGATTAAATTTTTGGGCGTGGACGAAAGAATATTGGCGGAATACGGGGCTGTCTCGGAGCAGACGGCAAGGGAGATGGCAGATGGAGTACGACGTGTGACAGGTGTCGATATCGGCATTGCCACAACAGGAATAGCGGGGCCTGGAGGCGGTACTGAGAAAAAGCCCGTGGGACTGGTTTACATTTCCATCTCGACCAGTGAAGCTACGGAAGTGAAAAAGCATATCTTTCATGGAAACAGACGGGAAAATAAGGAACAGGCATGCAGGGCTGCACTCACGATTCTTTTGAATTACCTCGAGCAGCATGATTGAAATAGACGGTTCCTATGGTGAAGGGGGAGGGCAGATACTGCGTATGTCCGTTGCACTCTCTGCTCTCTTGGGAAAGGCGGTAAGGGTGACTAACATAAGGGCAGGCAGACCCAATCCCGGGCTGAGAAGGCAGCACGTGACTGCCATCAAGGCAGTGGAGAAAATTTGCAGGGGGAGAGCAGAAGGATTGAAGGAAGGTTCTCTGTCAATAGAATTTTATCCCGGAAAAATATCAGGTGGGGAGCATGCCTTCGATATCGGTACGGCCGGCAGCATAACCCTTGTGTTCCAGGCATGTCTTTTACCCTCTCTCTTCGCAGAAAGGGAAACAAAGATACTTCTGACCGGGGGCACGGACGTGAAGTGGGCACCCCCATGGGATTATTTTCGGCATGTCTTTCTGCCGCTGCTGCAGAAGGTGGGCGTAGACATCAGGGCAAAGCTGTATCGGAGGGGTTATTACCCGAAGGGGGGCGGGAAGGCGGAGGTGACAATAAAACCATGCAGGGAGTTACATCCGATGTACTTCAATGAAAATGCAGAAAAAGAAGTTAGGGTGAAAGGCACGGTGAACATTTCCAGTCTGCCCATGAAAATAGCGGAACGCATTGGGAATGCTGCAGAAAAAGAATTCAGCAAAAAGGGAATGATAGCGGATATAAAAGTAAAAGAAAATGATTCTTTATCGCCGGGCGTCGGAATCACATTATGGACAGCCGGCGGGAGGTCAGTCACCGGGACGGATCGCCTCGGTGAAAAGGGCAAGCCGGCAGAGCAGGTGGGAAAGGAATCTGCACAACATCTGATAAAAGAAATCGAAGCAGGTGCGGATTTGGATGAAAAGGCGGTAGACCAACTCTTTCCGTACATGGCAATGGCCCATGCACCATCATACTTTACATGCAGGGTATTGAGCGGACATGCAGAAACGGAGATATGGTTACTTGAAAAATTTCTGGACGTGAAATTCAAAAAGAGATTGAATGATGGAATAGTTGAAATTGCCGTTATTCCAAGAGATTGACCTTAAATCTAGAGATACATGAGCACAAACATTAAAAGTAGCAGTGCAAGCGCCCCGTACATCAAGTAAAGATACCTCTTCCTTTTCTTTACTATTTCATCGTACTTCTCCCTGCATTCATCGGAACAGACGATTTCCCCGTATGGAATCGCTTTGCTACATATCTGGCAGTGTGAATGCTGTGGTATTCTCTCCATTTTATACCTCTATTAATGTCCCTTTAAACTCTCTTCCATATATAGCATTTTCTAACGATTCAATGTCATTTCCGTTCACCACCGAGGTGCAGATTTTTCCCTCGTCTATGATTTTGCATGCGATGCCGTCTATGACAGAACTTTTTCCCGCTTTGCCCCATGTGGCAGGGGATATTTCCCTCAAAACACTTATTGGAATGGAATCATATTTTTTCGCCGACGAATCCTTCTTGGGGTCTTTATCATAAATTCCGTCCACGTCAGTTGCAATAACAAAACGGTCTGCCTCTATTTCCCTGGCAAGCATTGCACCGACTGCATCAGTTGAATGCCCCGGGATGGTTCCACCCATCACAACGGGAGGATGCTTGCCGGCTGCTTCCTCAACTGTTTTCGGTACGGTGCCGTCATGGCTGTCAAGCAATGTTTTAATCAGCATGGCATTCAAACGGGTTGCCGCTATCCCGATTGCATCCAGAAACTCCTCGCCCGCCCCGAGGGAGCGTGCCGTCCCGATGTATGCCCGGGATGTTTTTCCTCCGCCTGTTACAATATACAAGTCGACATTACGGGAGCATCTTTTAAGCAAATCTCCGAGTTCTTTTATCAATTCCGGCTCTTCCACAGATATGATTGAACCACCGAGAGAGAGAACAACTTTCATGCCAGTTAAATACCCTCCACAATATAGATTTTTCGAGAAAAATCACTATCTTGCAAAATCTGGTATCATATCCTCCCCTTCCCAGCTTGTTGGATTTCCATGGTGGTGGCAGTTTGTTTACTGTCTTTATTACTGTCTTAGTGAATAGTGTAACGAAGTTTTTGTTTACATGGTTCACAATCTTTGGATTTATTCTTTTCTTAGCACATCCCATCCTGCTAAGAAAATATATTTCATCCCTAATTATCTATTTCGGGATGAAGCCCCGGCATCCATAACATTAATATTGAATTCATGCATTACCGCTTGGATAATCATGTACGAAATACGTTTTCACGGAAGAGGCGGACAGGGGGGGCGGATGGCAGCAGAGGCCTATGCCCTTGCAGCCTTTCTGGAGGGAAATTATGCTGTGTCATTCCCGTTTTTTGGCGCAGAGAGAAGAGGTGCTCCGGTAAAGGCATTTACCCGTGTCGATAAGGAAAAAATTAGAATAAAGACGCAGATATACGAGCCCGACTACGTGGTAGTTCTGGACGAAACGCTGCTCGAGACCGTTGACGTGCTCGAAGGTTTGAAGGATAACGGTATTGTCATAGTCAACACCCAGAAGAAGCCGGAGGAAATCGAGCTTTCAAGAGAGGTGAAATGTGCCGCCGTCGATGCAACATCGATAGCTCTCGATATTCTCGGAAGGGCAATCACAAATACTGCCATTCTCGGGGCGATAGCAAAGGCTACCGGGCACGTTTCCATAGATTCCATAGAGAAGGCGATAATGGAGAAATTCGGCACAAAGATGGGACAGGTAGCAGGGGAGAAAAATGCAAAGGTGGCAAGGGAGGCGTATGAAAAAACCACTATGGGAACATGCAAAGGTGGCAAGGCATTTGTGCCCAAAAAGGAATGGCTTCCGACAGCTCAGGAACTCCCGCCCGGCGGGTCAATTGCGACAATGCAGACGGACGCAGGGCTTGTCGGCATAGGTTCATTCATTGAAAATAAGACGGGTGGCTGGAGGACTTTCATGCCAATCATGGATGAGGAAAAGTGCATAGGGTGCAAGATATGCTGGTTTTACTGCCCCGAGGGATGCATTTCCATGGTCGATAATAAAGCCGTCGTGGATTATGATTACTGCAAGGGATGCGGAATATGTGAAAACGAATGCCCGACCCATGCTATAAAAATGGAGAGAGAGAGGAAGTGAAAAAATGTTGCAAAAATTAGAAAGAAAAAAGATGGTTGTAACCGGCGATTATATCACTGCGTATGGTGCAATGCTCTGCGATGTGGATGTTGTTGCCGCATATCCTATTACCCCTCAAACATACATTGTCGAGGATTTCTCAACATTTGTAAATGATGGGATAACAGATGCAGAATTTATAAAAGTGGAATCGGAGCATTCTGCCATGTCGGCAACCATAGCGGCAGCGGCAGCCGGCGCCAGGACATTCACTGCGACCTCGTCCCAAGGGCTTGCACTCATGCATGAGATGCTGTTTGTTGCAGCCGCGCTGCGCATGCCCATAGTGATGCCCGTTGTGAACAGGACGCTTGCTGCCCCGATAGCAATATGGTGCGAGTACAACGATACCATGCCCGAGCGTGATACCGGCTGGATGCAGATGTACTGCGAGAACAATCAGGAAGTGCTCGACATGACAATTCAATCTTATAAGATAGCGGAACATAAGGATATACTGCTGCCGATAATGCCCTCGCTCGATGCATTCATTCTTTCCCATACAGTGGAGCCCGTGGATGCCCCGTCAAGTGATGAGGTTATGGCATTCCTCCCGCCGTATGAGCCAGAGATCATACTTGATACCGAAAAGCCGATGACAATCGGTTCGTTCGCTCCCCCGGAATATATTCAGGAGGTGAGATACCAGAATGAGCAGGCAATGCAGAATGCAAAGCGTGTGATAAAACAAGTAAACAATGAGTTCGCCTCCACTTTCGGAAGAGATTATCACGGGCTTATCGAGGAATACCGGTGCGATGATGCAGAGGTAGTGTTGATAACTCTGGGTACAGTAACTGGAACGGCAAGGGAAGTGGTGGATGAGATGAGAAACGAAGGCAAGAAAGTCGGACTTGTGAAATTGAGATTCTTCCGTCCGTTTCCGATAGAGGAACTGAGAGAAATTGCGGGTCGTGTCGGTGCGATGGGTGTGTATGACCGTTCGATATCGTTTGGTTCAGGCGGGCCCACCTTCATAGAAACGAAGAGCGCATTGTACGGCCATGATATCCCTGTGGTGAATTTCCTTGCTGGGCTGGGCGGCAGAGATGTTATGAAATCGGATGTGAGAAAAATGTTTGAGAAGATACTGAAGGCGGCGAGGGAGGGAAAGGTTGAAAAGGAAGTCGTGTGGATTGGTACGAGGGGGGTGGAAGAATGAATATAAAGGATCTGCCGGAGGAAAGTTTATTCACTCAGGGGCATACTGCATGTCCGGGATGTGCAGCTCCCATTATTGTCCGTAACATGATGAAAATACTGGGGAAAGATACCATCGTTTATGCCCCTGCCAACTGTCTGCTCGTGTTCGGCGGGACATATCCGTACATAGCGTGGAAGGTTCCTTATCTGCATGAGGCATTTGAGAATACGGGCGCATGTATTTCCGGTGTTAAGCGGGCGCTGCAGAAGAAGGGTAAGAAGGCAACCGTCGTTGGCATTGCAGGAGATGGAGGGACATACGATATAGGAATACAGGCATTGTCCGGCGCTGCCGAGAGAAATGAGGATGTCATCTACGTTTGCTATGATAACGAGGCATACATGAATACGGGAATTCAGCGAAGCGGTTCAACTCCGTTCGGTGTTGCCACAACGACCACGCCGGCTGGTAAAAAAATTTCAGGAAAAATGCACCACAAGAAGAATATGGCAGAGATAATGAGGGCGCATGAGATACCGTACATGGCAACGATGAGCATCTCGTACCCGAAAGATTTTCTGAATAAAGTGGAGAAAGCAAAGGATATCGAAGGATTCAGATATCTCCACGTACTGTCGCCATGTCCTACGGGCTGGAGGCACGACCCTTCAAAAACAATAGAAATGGGCAAGAAGGCTGTAGAAAGCGGAATGTGGACTCTCTACGAGGCAGAATACGGGGATATAACAAATGTGTACAAGCCGCCGAAGAAAATACCCGTGGCAGATTACATGAAAGGACAGGGGCGCTTCAGACATTTCACGGATGATATGCTGAAGGAATTGCAAGGGTGGGTCGACAGAAAGTGGAAGCACATGTACGGAGAACTGCCAGAGGAGAAATAAACATATTTCTTTCCTTTTTTATTTATTCAATAAACATGTTTTGATAAATATACTAAAAGACAAAAGTTCATATACTTTTTTAATATTAATATATGAATAGAATATAATTTCGGTGGTAAAATGGCAAGAAAACCGCAAATGGCAAATTATGTTATGGTAGTTTTGTTGGTGTGAAAAAGGTCAAATGGCAAAGTTAAGTGGAAAAGAAAGGAAGAATCTCTCACAAAAAGATCGGGATTAAATATGTGTATTACAAATCGTGATTGTGTGTCTCTTGATTTCTGTCTTACATTAGACCTTTTGCATAATTAGAATTTTTTTGCTATTCTATTCTAACTGCATCC
>CAZSHJ010000020.1:0-2869 GCA_964606745.1 uncultured Thermoplasmatales archaeon
ACATAGTGTGTCTGGATTGTATGCCCTCCCTCGTTATCAAGATTGTCTATAGCCCAGAATTCTAATGTGTGCTCTCCCCCTTCAGCAAATGTAAATTGGGCTGTGTCTCCTGGCACAACAAACTCTGTGCTTGTACTGTTTGGATAACCAATAATATAATGTATTTCTTTTACACCAGAGACGTATTCACCAGTGTCATAAGCATTTAGTGTTATGGTCGTATAGCTGCTGAGGTATTCACCACCATTGTACTGTGGACTGCCAATCTCTTTGCTTACTATAGGTGGCGTATTGTCGATTCCAATGCTTACACTTCCGTTATTTGTTTGTATGTGATCTATTCTAATTCCAGAAGGATTACCGATAATGACTTGTGATAGGTTGAGGAGGGATGTGCCTGTCTCGTTATCAGTAACAAATGTAATTCTTGCTAATGTCCCTGGGGATAGAATACTTCCTCCCCCTGTAATTGTTCCTGCAACACCTGTAATAATCCCATTTTCATTATCTATTGTTCCATTGAAGAAGTAATAGTCTTCGCCGAATATTCCCCCATACATGACTTCCCCAGCAACAAGAAGAGATGAATCAAAGGTTAAATCAAATTGGGCTCCTGCAATTGGTTGAGACGGAGTTATAGTTACGTTGACAGAGAACGTTTCATTCTGGTAATGGAATTGGGTTGTTGGAGAAATGTCTATGTGAGTAATGATTATGTGGAATTGGTACAATTCTGACGTATTGGTATTGTCGCTAGAATCTGTTGCCCAGATTGAAAATGTATATGTACCAACTTGAGTATAGCTCTTGTTGCAGTAGTAAGTATTATCTGTTCTGTTTTGGAAAATGGAAAAGTTTTCAGTACTGTCATCAGGATAGATAATGTTTAAGAATACATCGGCAACACCAATATTGTCTGTTATATCTGCAGAAATGTTGACGAACTCTTCTGTTTCCTGAGGATCTGGATTGGCAACAACATTGGTTATCTGGGGTGGTGCAGTATCTTGGATTACAAAGGAATGGATAGGACTACTTCTTATATTGTTCTCAGTATCGTTTGCCCATATGAAATAGTAGTATGTTCCTAATTGTGTGTATGTAGTATTGTAATAATAGCTTCCACCTGACATTGTCATGTTAGCTGTTCCACCACCAGGATAGGTGATATTGACTTTTACCACATTTACACCACTACTATCTGTTACATCACATGAAATGTTAACAAAACCTCCTGTCTCCTGAGGATCTGGATTAGCAACAACATTGGTTATTTGAGGAAGCGTATTATCTATAGCAAATGGTAAATCTGATGTATCTTCTCCAGTATTGCCAACATCATCTATTGCAATGACTTTTACGAGATAGTTTGTACCATCATTCAAAAGTGTAGTATCCCATGGATAGCTGCCAGTATTTGGCAATCCCTCTGCTATAGGATACCAGTTACTTCCTCCATCATCGCTATATTTAATGTCTATGGAAAGAGATGAATCACAGTTATCTGTCGCTATCAATTGGATTGTTACTTCATTGGATAATAATTCGCCTCCATTTGGATAAATAACCGTTACAACTGGTTCTTCCTCATCTACATAGAAGGTATCGTTTCTTATCTCTTCCACATTGTTTAGATCGTCCATGGCATAATATTCGACATAATATTTGCATTCACTAGTGTAACCAAGGCTTCCTAAAGTGAATGATACATCTGTGCTTTCGCTACCCCACATCCAGCCGCTCCAATCTGTCTCGCTATTCCATATTCTATAGAATATTATATATGAGCCAACTGGGCAAATACCCTCATCATATGAACTTATATAAACAGGTGTATCATAATTTATGTAATCTCTTCCCTCAATGTATTGATGCGGTTCTCCATATAAAAGCATCGTAAATGGGGAAGTGTTATCTACAAATACAGTTTCGTTGTTAGTATTTTCAATGTTTCCTAATGCGTCTGTAGCATAGTACTCAATATAATGCTTGCATTCATCGGTGATATTGAAAATAACATTCTCATTTTCGTTGCCATATTTCCAGCCACCCCATCCATGGCTCATGTTCCATATGCGATAATAAATAATATATTTTCCAGTTCCGCAAGAGACTTTTACATTTACAGTTCCGTTGTTCAACGTGAGCGGGTCAACTTTATGCCCATTTATGTCCCCAAATATAACATTTGATAAGTTAAGAGATGATATACCTGCCATATCTTTCGCTTTGAATGTAATCCTTGCCAATATTCCATCAGACGTGGTTTCATCACCTATCATTATTCCTGCTATTCCTTCTATTGTCCCGGTAGTATTGTTTATTGTTCCTTTCTGGAAATAATTGTTAGTGCCAAATATGCCCCCATATGTCACTTCCTCTGCTGTAAGCAATGACGGATTAAAGGTTAAATCAAATTGAACACCTGTAATTGGCTGATCTGGATAGATTTTAATGTCTACTGTAAATTCTTGGTTATGGAAGACCGTTTGCTCTGTTGGAGAAATGCCGATGATATTGCCACTGCCAGCCATCCAATTGTCAACTGGATCGGGCAATGTTTCGAATACATCTGTTGCATCTAAAATTATTAAAGTATTGCCTGTGATAAACTGATCATATGGTTCTGGGCTGAAGGATATATCCGTGTCTGGCTTTGTAATATCGACATAAAACTCCCTTTCATTGTATGATTCCTCATTACCAAGTTCGTCTATGCCATACCATTCTATTTTATGGTGGCATTCCTCTTCTATATTGAATGGCGAGCTGGTGGTACGATAATGCCATGAAGGCGTAGGCTCATCGCCAAAGCCGTCGTTGTCGTCATCGTACCATACACGATATTTGATTTTATCCAAACCCACAC
>CAZSHJ010000020.1:2969-25979 GCA_964606745.1 uncultured Thermoplasmatales archaeon
CGCCATTGCATCCCTCATCGGGGTCAGGAGTTAAATCAAATGAGAAATCAGTGTCGGTGGTGACCCATGTATTTCCTCCACTTGTGTATTTATCTCCTGTTATTTCTAAAAGATTGGAGGTATCTGGTGGGGTGTCATCGACGTAATGCACTTGTTCGTTATGTGTTTCTTCATTTCCAAGTTCATCAATGCCGTACCATTCTATCTTGTGATGACATGTCTCTGGAATACTAAACGTAGAACCAGGGGTATAATCACTCCATGAAGGTGTGCTTTCGTCCGCGAAGCTATCATCATCATCACTATCGTACCATACACGATATTTGATTTTATCCAAACCCACACCGCCATTGCATCCCTCATCGGGGTCAGGAGTTAAATCAAATGAGAAATCAGTGTCAGTTGTAACCCAAACAACGGCTCCATCATCATACTGATCACCAGTTATTACTTTCAGAGTAGAAGTATCCGGTGGTGTATCATCGACGTAGAAGGTTATGTTCTCAACTTGGTTATTGCCCAAGAGGTCTGTGGCAGTTACCTCGAGATAATGTATACATGTCTCATCAAAAGTAATTGGAGTGATATACGGACTCCAGCTACTCCATACCCCGTTGTACCATATTCTATATGTCCAGGTATGTATTCCAACTCCTCCATTGCATCCTGCTTTTGTCACAGATATTTCTATTTCTGTTGATGTTGTAACATAATAGTCACCGCTGTCTTCCTCACTGGGCTCATGAACCGTTACTTGTATGTCGGGCGGAGTTTCATCTACGTAGAAAGTGATTGTTGTGGTATTTGTATTTCCAAGGTAGTCGGTTGCTCTTACATACAATGTATGCACACAGGATTCATCAAAAGTAATATAATCTCCAGAGGGGATTGTTGTCCAATCGGGGTCCCATGATGCCCCGTACCATATTCTATATTCCAACTCATCTAAACCTGCGCCGCCATTACATCCTAAATCGTTGGCATACACGGTTATCTGGGTGTCTGTAGTCACATAATAGTCCCCGCTATCCTCAACATTCGGCCCGCCGACAATAACAGTTATATCAGGAAGTGTCTCGTCGACATAAAATGTACAGGTGGTTGTGTTCATGTTTTCAAGATGATCCTTTGCACGCACCTGTAAGGTATGTTCACATGTTTCACCGAAACTAAACGGTCCTATATATGTCTGCCAGGAACTATAGGAGCCACTGCCAATCTTAATACGATATTCAATGGTATAAACGCCTACGCCCCCATTGCAACCAGTATCTGATGCCAATAGACTTATCGGTGTAGAGGTATTCGCATAATATAAAGATGGTGCAATCTGTCTGTTCGGGCTACCTACATTGATATTTATGGTCGGTGGACTTGTGTCCATGTAATGCGTCTGGTTTTGTACCATTTCGATACAACCATTTTCATCAACACTGTAAAATTCTATGTAATGGATGCAGTCGCCGCAGGAAAACGAGAAGGGACTGCCATAAACTGACCAACCTGTCCAGCCGCCGTTATACCAAACACGGTAATAGGTGGTGGCGTTGCTAGCATTACCATCTGGGTCGAAGACCGTGAATGAAAACTGAGTGATGCAAGCCACCCATTCATCATCTGTTCCATAGCAGGGACTGCCAACAATTTTTGTGGTGGTTGGAGGAGCATTGGTTATATTGCACATTGCATCTGCTGGTGCAGGAACAGACTCATTATTGCCTAGATTATCTATTCCTATTGAATAAAATTCATAATATTGCGAGCCGTTGGGTGCATAAAACTGCCATTGATATGGTGCGTTGTAGTCAGTGCCATACAACATCCAGCCGCTCCATGTGAAGTTATCGCTGCTGTTCCTGTACCATAACTCTGTATGATTTATGCCGCATCCATTACATCCGCTATCGGTAGCGGTAACATTAATTGTTACAGGTACATAATCTTGGTTATAGGGGATGATATCGTCTACCTCCGTATCTGGAGGTGTATTGTCAACGTAAACTGTCTGATTGTTGACCGTTATCCAACCCGCACCGCTTTCATTATTTCCCAATATATCGATAGCATAGTATTGGATATAATGCTTGCATTCCTCTGGTATATTTATTATTAAATTCTCACTTGCATTGATAGTGCTGTTATCCCAAGAACTCCAAGTGCCGTTCCATATGCGATAGTAGATGGTATAGTTTCCCGCTCCTCCATTGCATCCCGCATCGGTAGCATTTATATAGATAGGTGTGGAGAAATTAATCCATTTTGCACTGGAAGTATTGGTATATTTCGGCTGTCCATATTCTTTTGTCGTTGTCGGCGGTGTTGTATCCACATAAAACGTTTGATTGTGCCATCCACTGCTTGGATACCTGTTGCCAAGGCTGTCATTTACCCAGTAACCAAGGATATGTTCACATGATTCATTTATTGTTAGGCTGTCATTTTGTTGGGTATCATTATACTTTAGTACAGCATGCGTTGTTGCGTTCCACACTTTCCAGTGCAGTGTCCATCCTCCGATATCACATGTTCTATTTTCTGTCACGTTAAGCCATATCTTTGTTTCATTAGTGATATAATATTCTCCCGCTGGAAGTGAATAATTGCTAAACGGTTGCCCAATTGTCTTTATGATATTGGGTGGTGCATTATCAACGTATACGGTTTGATTATGCATTACGATTTCTGTTTCATTGTTTCCAAGGTCATCCACTGCATAATATTCTATGTAGTGGGTACAGTTTTCCATGATTCCATGATAAGCAAGAGTGAAACTAGCATTTGTATTAAGACCTGGTTTAATCCACCCAGTCATATTAGTGCTTTCATTCCATATTCTATATGAAATGTTAAATGATCCTACCGTACATTCCTCCGTTAAGCCACGGTCTGTTGCGTTGAGATAAATTGGCGTATATGGCGTTATATAAGTACGCGTCCACGTTGCCCCATGATTCGTTCCATCATTGCCGTTCCAATAATCCCAAACGGTATTGCCATTGCCATTGTCCATCTTCCACCACGAAACTAAGCTATTTGTAGCAATATCGCCGTTGTAGTTATTCAAAATTTCTGAAGAACTTAAAGCACGATTATAGATGCGGACATCATCAATGGTACCATTCCAATAAGTGCTATAACGGCCAACATACAGAGAAGCTGTGTTATTTATATCTCCAACTGATGATGCATCTGATGTACCTATTAAAGTACCATTTTCATAGAGATAGAAGTTGTTACCAGAACGAACTATTGCAAGATGATACCATAAGCTATTCCCTCCAATATTTGACCCTGAAACAGCTGTCTGGTCGCTACCATCATCTATTTTAGCGTACACAGTACCACCTGTAGAAAGCATCAAAGCCCATCCGCTAGATCCATCCCATTTCGTAACAATACCTGGATTTGTACCTGCAGTATAACCAATTGATTTAACCCAGACATCTACAGTAAAATTATTGTTACTAACATTCAAACTGTCGTCGTGTGGCACATCAACGTAATCGTTTGTACTGTTATCAAAATCAAGAGCTGTCCTGCCATAAGATGGATTTCCGTATTCTTTAATTGTTATAGGCGGGGTATCGTCAACGTAATATGTTTGGTTATGAATAATTGATTGATTTCCTGTTTCATCAGTTGCATTATACTCAATATAATGTTTACATTCCCCTTCTATGGTAAAGTTTCCGGTGTACGGTATCCAATATGGATACCATGTACCATTTGAGACATGGAATACTCTATACCATATTCTTACTTGGGCATCATTTCCATCAGGATCATATCCAGTAAGATTAAATTCGGTACTGGAGTTTATGAACGTTTTTCCATTTTTGTCATAAATAGGTTGTCCATGGGTTTTATTTACTATGGGCGGTGCAGCAGTTACATTGGCTAGTGCTTCTATTACAGCATCTGTGGTATTATTTTTTGACTCCCTATTACCAGCTTGGTCGACAGCAATTGAATAAAATTGGTAATATCCAGAGCCATTTGGTACCTCGGGGGCATAGAACGGCCATGTATAGGTATTTTTTGTGGCAACTATTGAATAAAGTTTCCACGGTCCCATAGTTGCATTTGCAGGTGAAGTATGATTGAATCTATAATAAAGCATTACATAGTCAACACCGCTGCCACCGTTGCAGCCGGAGTCATTAGCAACACCAGTTATATTGAAAGGTACATGGTTTTGTCCATATGGCACAATCGGATTAACAGACGACTCTGGCGGGGTAGTATCGACATAAACTGTTTGATTGTGTAATCCTCCCCAGCTTATTCCGCTTTCGTTATGCCCTAATGCGTCTGTGGCATAGTACTCAATATAATGCTTGCATTCCTCGGGGATATTGAAAATAACATTCTCATTTTCATTTCCTTGTTGCCAACTATCCCAGCTTTCATTCCAACGCCTATAGCGATAATAAATTGTGAAGTTGGAGTCGCAATCTTTTTCTCCTGTCACATTGATATAAACATTTGTAATAGAAGAAATATAATGACGGAAATCATATGTGACCCAACTTGCTCCATTTATAGTTCCATTATTGCAGCTATAATAATCATGGGCTATAGTTCCATTTCCCTCATCAAATTTCCACCATGAAACCAAGCCATTTGCAGCAATATCACCGTGATAGTTATCCACAATTTCACTTGATGAAAGAGCGCGATTATAGATGCGGACATCATCAATGGTACCATTCCAATAAGTGCTATAACGGCCAACATACAGAGAAGCTGTGTTATTTATATCTCCAACTGATGATGCATCTGATGTACCTATTAAAGTACCATTTTCATAGAGATAGAAGTTGTTACCAGAACGAACTATTGCAAGATGATACCATAAGCTATTCCCTCCAATATTTGACCCTGAAACAGCTGTCTGGTCGCTACCATCATCTATTTTAGCGTACACAGTACCACCTGTAGAAAGCATCAAAGCCCATCCGTTAGATCCATCCCATTTTGTCACAATACCAAGGTTTGTACCTGCAGCATAACCAATGGATTTAACCCAGACATCTACAGTAAAATCATCGTCGCTAGCATTCAAACTATCATCGTGTGGCACATCAATATAATCGTTTGTACTGTTGTCAAAATAAAGAGCTGTTCCATTGCCCCATGGCGTTCCATATTCTTTTGTTGTTGTCGGCGATGTGGTATCTACGTAAAAAGTTTCATGGTGCCATCCAATCGCAGGATATCTGTTGCCCAGACTGTCGTTAACATAGTACTCAAGATAATGGGTACATCTTTCATTGAAGGTGACGGTGACATTGGCAGTGTTTGTGTTAACTGAACCCCAACCGGACTGGTTCCATGTTCTCCAGTGTAATGTCCATTCTCCAACGTCACACGTTCTGTTTTCTGTCACGTTAAGCCATATCTTTGTTTCATTGGTAATATAGTAATCGCCGCCCCCTGCAGATATCTTTGGTTCACCAATTTCTTTAGTCACATTTGGCGGTGAATCGTCAACATAGAATGTTTCGTTGTCATATACCATGTTACTCAAGTCATCCATAGCTGTTATGTTCACATAATGCGTACATTCTTCGTGCAAGTAAATTGTTGTTATATTGATTGGACCTGTTGTTGAATTATACCAAGTGTAATTCCAAACCCCTGCATACCATACCCCTACTCTCACATGCAACGACCCCACGGCGCATGATGATGTTTCATTGTCTGTTATATTTATGTATATGGGTGTATGAGTTGTTATAAAGTCAGTATATTTTGGTTCCCCCACTTCTTTGCTTATATTTGGAGGAACATTGTCAACATAAAACGTCTGACTGCTCAGGTTTGCCCATCCAATGCCGCTTCCGTTGTTTCCAAATCCATCCACGGCATAATATTCAATATAATGTTTGCATTCGTCTTTTAGGCCCAAGTCCCAGAGAGTAAAGCTAGCATTCTGGCTCTGGTTTTCAGTGGTGCTCATCCAATTTATCCATCCACTGCTTGTATTCCATATTCTATAATAAATGGTATAATTTCCAACTGCACATCCATCCGGCATATCGGTGGCATTGAGATAAATAGGAGTGAAGAAATTAATCCATTTTGCACTGGAAATATTGGTATATTTCGGCTGTCCATATTCTTTCTCAACTTCAGGTGGTTGATTATCAACATAGAATGTTTCATTATCATAGCCGCTTGATGGATATCCATTACCCAATGCATCTTCCACGTAAAACTCCAGGTAATGGGTACAATTTTCATCAAAATTAAAGCTAACATTTCCAGAAACAGTATCGTTCCCGCTCCTGTTAATCCATGCTCCCCATCCATCAGTTTCGTTCCATATGCGGTAATTAATGGTATAATTTCCTACAGCACATGGAGCGGATTTGTTATCGGTGGCATTAATCCATATTGGTGTTGAGGAATTAACATAGTAATCATTTCCTTTTTTCACATTTGGTTGTCCAACCTGTTTTGTTACATTTGGTGGCGTATCATCAACACAATGATCCTGATATTGCCATGATTGGTTATTGCCGTTTTCATCAAAAGCCCTCCAAGATATATTATAAAATCCTTCGTAGGAAAGATTGAACGAAACGCTGATGCTTCCAACGGTACTGTCATCATCCCATCCAGTTTCATTATCATCTATTGTTTTATCTATATATAAAGTATCAACGTTACCGTCGCCATCATTATCTCTCATAATTTCTAATTTAACGTAGTCAACTCCACTTCCATTTCCATCCGTTGCATTAAGCCAGAACGGTGTCTGGGTGGTAACCCAGTATGGACAGCCATAACTACCATTGAAATTTGGCGTGCCTATTTCTTTTGTTGTGATAGGTGCAACGTTGTCCCCTCCAGCCGTCTTTGGAGACAACTGGCTGGGGTTCCATGCATTTGCCCATACATACCCTTCATACCATTTTCCTCCCATGCTCGCATTAGATGTATTTACACCTGTATCATTGTACAACTGCCATTTTCCGATGCTTTCATTCCAGTAATACATTCCTTCTATTTCATTTTCTTGTATGCCTACATTATCCAAATCTTGCTGGGTATAAACTATATAGATGTTCACCGGCCAATTTATGTTGCTCTCATTGTCAACAATTATATTGATAAATTTCCCAAGAATAGTTATTCCAACAATTCCATTTTGGCTTTCTGGATTTCCGGAGCAATTTTCAATGGTTATGTTACTATTAACAGAAGAATTTATAATTACAACGGTATCCGCATATTTTGTCTCATTTACTTCTTTTCCCGTGTCTGCTATGAGCGGTGTCTCATTCCAGTAATTTATTGCATCTCCATCCGGATACTCGTCGTTGAGCCATGGAATGAAGTCAACATTATCAGTTACATTATCTCCAGTTCCATTGTTTTTAGAGGGATTGGTTTCATTATGCGGTCCAGATGGATGACCCCAGTAATTTAATGTAGCATTTACATCAACATCGCTATCCACACCATAATAAGTATTTCCGCTAATATTATTGTAATGAATATTGGTGTTATTGGAATTGGAAAGACTGATGCCACAAGGATTGTTGTAGATGTGGTTTGAGGTTATGTTGTTGTATTGGGAATCCTTAAGAAGATGGATGCCGTCATCGGAATTGTTGTATATGTGGTTTGAGGTTATGTTGTTGTACATGTTTAAATCATAAAGATAGATGCCGTCATCGGAATTGTTGTAGATGTGGTTTGAGGTTATGGTGTTGTAGTCGGACTCTTCAAGATAGATGCCGTCATCGGAATTGTTGTAGATGTGGTTTGAGGTTATGGTGTTGTAGTCGGACTCTTCAAGATAGATGCCGTCATCGGAATTGTTGTAGATGTGGTTTGAGGTTATGGTGTTGTACATGCTTAAATCATAAAGAACGATGCCGTCATCGGAATTGTTGTATACAAAATTATTGGTTATATCGTTGCAATCTGACATGCTATGGAGGTAGATGCCAAAGGTGGTATCATTGACTCTGCTGCCGTTTATCCAGCTATTCATTACATCATCAAATTCTATTCCATATCCGTTGCCATAGGTGCAGTTGTATATTGTGCAGTTGTTTATTGTAACATTTTGTACGGTAAATGACACATTGTAAACATAAATTCCCACGGAGCAGTTCATTACTGTCATGCCTTGGATTATGGTATCATTCACAGTTACATTTATTCCATATCCACCTGTTCCGTCTATAATTGGCGTTGAACCGGCCTTCAGGGTTATACTCCTGTTAATAACGATGTTTTCTTTATATGTCCCATCATGGACGATGATTATATCTCCATCGGTTGAAGCGTTTATAGCATCCTGAATTGTGCTATACCCTCCCTTGAATTTTTCATTCTCATTATACAAAACAACGGGTGCTGGTTCCATTTTCGAGCTTAAAGAATTCATAGGAGTTGGCGTATCCAATATCTCAAAATCTCTTGAATTGTTGTCCGTATCCTGAGCAGGAGCGCATTCTATGCTAGTATATGCCGTTGAAAGATTTTTGCGTTGTATGCTTTTACTGGTACTTGGCACGGTTGTATTCTTATCTTCGAATACATGATTTACATTTCCCCATCCTACAGCATCAATTCTTCCATCTTTAGCCTCATTAGCTGTTTTCTCATCTGGATCAAAAGGAAAAATTCCAACAGAACCATTAGTATTAGATAAATGGATACTTTCACTACTGAGATTCCAGTCGGGATTAACGTGGATTGACCCGCTAATTACAATCAGATAAAAACCATGAGATGGTATAACGGCATCGGTTGGAAATACCTTATTTTTATAAGAATCATTCCAATTTCTGGTGTGGGAGTAATAACACCAATGCCAACCACTCATGTTTACTTCATTATTAGTTGGATTGTATAATTCCACAAATTCGTCATCCGCTACTTGCATTTCACTTATTACCACATGGTCCGGTACTTCCTGTGCACTTGGCATTGGAATGGATAAGTATATGCCCACAAAAAGTGCTGTTGCCAGTAACGCTATAAATACTTTCCTCTTATTCTTTAAACCTTCTTTTACTCTAACTTTATTCATGGTATCCTCCTTATGCATATGCATCCATACATATTATTGAACTAAAGAATATACTCGTTATTTATATATACTTCTATTTTTTTTTTGAAATTTGCTGATTAGCAGGATAAAATTATATATTTCGCCCTTTGGCCACAATTTCTTGTCTTATGAAGCCGATGACGGATTGGTATCATCCCCACTGCGGGTGAACTGCGGGCAAAATGTATGTACTGGTGCAAATACGGGCTTTTTGACGTTTGTTTTGTTAATCGATTTGTACATCCTGGACGTAATATTATAAACTTAAACAAAATCATAATTCTGTGAAATTTGGAGATAATATTTTCCATCCTTTTCTTAAACAATCCAGTCCATCTATTCTGCCGATATTGGTTATTGATTACTGATACTTGCCCATCCTTCATCCCCGCGATTGTATTCGACGGGCAGTTCACAATTTCAATACCAATATCAATATCAATAAAAAGATAAAAAGAAGGATATGGAAGCTGTCGGTGTATTGTGCTATGAGAAATATGATTCTCCCACTGGCAGCGGTGGATGATATCTTGGTGTGCTGCACCACAGCATGCACTTGCAACAAATCCAACCAAAAAGCCTCATTTTGTTAGCAAAACAAAAATCACGTAGTCTACAGCCCTAAAAACCCGTATTGCCAAAAGCTATTAAAAAACAGGCAAAAATAGACCGGTATCACGACCTTCCAACAGTAGTGACTGCATTACCACCAACAACAACGTATAACAGGATGTCTAACGACCACTACGAGCCTTTAAGAATGGTAGTTATGGTGTCCCCTATACGGTCATTTTGCTCTTTTAGAGAGGGGCGCTCAACTATCTTTTCTTTGTTGAGATTAAGCCCCCAATAGGCAAGACTTCCGATACGGTTAAGCACGTCCTCGATGAACGCCTGCCCTAGGAGAGCACTCGGCAGTTTGAACACCTCAAGGTTGTTGATTTTACTTCCTGAAAACTACCAACGATACGGTCCGCTTCGGCACGCTTGTCAGCAGGGAACGCTGGGCTATCGGCATCTCAATAATAAGCGCTCCTGTCGCAAGTGAACCGTGCTTGCCACCGTCATTTCACCCATAGAACGCGGGGCTGCATCACACTCGGGTGTATCACCCCGGCTCCATCAGCCGTTTACGAGCCTGATTTGGGGTACACGGCGGGGGGTGATCTTGAGTGGGTGGCAGTATACCGCCTGTACCCCCAAATCCCCCGCCGTTGCCCCTTTTTCTTGCCTATTTTGACCTGTCCAGACCCGGGGTCTGGGACCCCGGCCTGCTCATTTTTGCCCAATTTTTCGTTTTTCTGCAATACATTGTAACACTTATTCGTCACACAAAAAGTCATAACAATCGTTTATTATCCCAAAAACGTGGTGAGTGCATTACCCGTCCTTATTTTATGCAGATAATTCTGCTGTCCCTGCAATGATTATTACATCCTATAATACACCACAATACAGTTTGAAGGCAGGCCTGTTGGTACATTGTGATACGTATTACGCTAGGAGAAATCATAATTTTCCCACTGACAACGATAAGTGGAGCATTGTATGTGTATAACAACCCTGCTCTGTACTTGGAGGTACCGGGCATTACAGCATAACATGACACCTAAAAGGACAATGCCAACAGATTAGGATATTTGCCAAAATCATATGTGTGACACGTCCTCATTTTGTTAGCAAAATAAGGTTATGCATCGCGTAATATGGCCCTTTCAACCCTGCCTCGGCAAGCCGCCCCTTCTATGCAATCCCCTCAAGGGGAAGAAAATGCCTATCGGCGTTTTATAATTTTCCAAGTGATTCATCCCAGACCTAAAGGTCTGTGTTTTCTCGCTTGGATTCCATTAAAAGGAAAAAGGTAGTGAATAATCACAAATTTCTCATGACTATTCTATCTCATGCTACTTTCGTTGTCGAAACATCAAAACTCGTTTAGTCTATGCCGTTCCAGACGCTTTCCTGAGTTGCATGTATGAACAATCCCTCTCCTGTAGTCACATCAAAGTTGTGGATATTGGTGCCTACCGGATGCCCGACATAAGTCTGTACAACTTCATTCCATCCCAATATCGTGTCACATCCATCTATGCTATTCCCGATTCCCTTAGCATTTGTAACATTCCAGAAAGACCATCCTATCATGTTCCACCCTGGTTCTATTGAAACAGATATGTTCTCAATGGGCTTGCCAGAAATAACGAATGTTGTGTTCTCGCTTACATGGACGAAGTAACCAATACCATCCTCTATTTCAAAGTCTGCTATGGCGGTTCCTACTGGGTGGTTTACGTAATCCTGGCTTGCAGTATTCCACATGGCAATCGTATCGCAATATGATATGTTCTGCCCAAGTGTTTCTGCAGTGAAATTATTTTGGATAGGCATGGTTATTAGATTCCATCCCTGATGCAGGTAGAATGTATATTCAAATATTGTTTCCACATCCCCGTTTTCGACAGTTGCTGGAACCTGCATTCCATCGGGAGCTCCTATCAAAACATTCGAGAGATTGATATATGATACACCTTCCACGCTTTTTGCTGTGAATTCTACCGTGGCAAACGTGCCTTTAGAAGTTATCCCGCCGTCCGCAGGAGTCATGGAGCCTGCCACACCTGCAATTGCTCCATTTTCGTTGTCTATGGTTCCTCCAATGAAATATGAAGTGTGACCATCGAATAGGTCGCCCTCTGTAACTCCAACTGCATTTAAGATAGATGAATCAAAGGTTAAATCGAATTGAACACCTGCAATTGCCTCTGCCGGGTCTACAGTGATGTTGACGGTGAACGTTTGACCAGCGGAGGCTGAAGCAAATTGAGTTGATGGTTCTACGCTTACAATGGTATAGTCAACGCTTACTTCAATACTTCCGTTCTCTGCTTTTGCCAGAATTGACTGTGCTTCCGTATCCCACACCCTTATAGAAGATAAGTCCAGTGGGGAAACACCGTTAACCCTGTTTGAAATGAAAATTATCGTGGCAAATGTACCCTGAGATGTGACATTGTTGCCCTGTCCAGTAAGGAAAGCATGCACGTCCTTAATTGTTCCATTTTCGTTGTCTATGGTTCCATTTTTGAATTGACTGTGACTTTTATCAAAAAAGTCTCCTTGAACCACACTTACTGCTTTAATAAGCACGGGATCGAATTCAAAATCAAACCCTATGCCGGCAACACCTTTGCTAGGAATTATATCTATATCCACAGTAAAAACTTCATTCTGGGAAACCGATTCTTTTGAGGGAATGACATCTGCAACTGTATGCTCCTTTTCCACTTCAACGCTTCCATTCTCGATTATAACCGCCACAGGCATCACATCCGGGTCAGCCACTATTACTTTTGATAGTTCAATATCTGACGTGGAGGATATCTTCTCTATGCCTTTTGCCGTGAATTCTACCGTGGCAAACGTGCCTTTAGAAGTTATCCCGCCGTCCGCAGGAGTCATGGAGCCTGCCACACCTGCAATTGCTCCATTTTCGTTGTCTATGGTTCCTCCAATGAAATATGAAGTGTGACCATCGAATAGATTGCCCTCTGTAACTCCAACTGCGCTTAATAGGGATGTATCAAAGGTTAAATCAAATTGAACACCTGCAATTGCCTCTGCCGGGTCTACAGTGATGTTTACGGTGAACGTTTGACCTTCAAAAACTGTTTGGCTCTGAGGTATGACGCTTACTATTGTGTCGTCACCACCAGCAGATAAAACATTTGAAGCGGGAAAAAGACTTACTATAAGTAAAAGAGAAATGGATAGAACTGCAGGCAATCTGCTTATACGAACTGTTTTCTGTTCCCTCAAGTTTCCCACCTTATTCAGCCTGTCCAGTTCTGGCCTATCACGACCATGTCGCCTTCATTGATGACTCCATCGTTATTCAAATCTTCTGGTATCCATCCCGGTGTGCCGGTCTCTCCCCAGTGATTTCCAACCATGATCATATCAAGAACATTGATATCACCATCGTCGTTGAGATCACCCACAAGTAGACTTACTGTTATGCAAGTTTCACCACCAACTGCAAATGGACCGACGCCATAGCCGGATGTCGTTCCGCTAAGGGAATATGTCATCTCAGTAGCACCACCGGGCACCGTCACATCGTATATAATGGTGGCACTATTGCCAGCGGACCATGCACCCACCAACACCCATTCAAGCGTGGATGGCTTAAAAGTAAATCCGTCATTATCTACTGGTGTCACAGTCCATCCGGCGGGAACATTCTCATCCAGAGATGGGGCAGTTACATCACCGTTAGCCTGTAGCAATACCGTTACAGTAAACGTTTCACCAGGAGCAACAGTATCGGGATTGATACTGCGAGTAGCAACCAAAAGAGGGAGGACACCTCCGCTTACTGTAACATCGGTTTCGCCGCCAACTGCAAATGGACCGACGCCATAGCCGGATGTCGTTCCGCTAAGGGAATATGTCATCTCAGTAGCACCACCGGGCACCGTCACATCGTATATAATGGTGGCACTATTGCCAGCGGACCATGCACCCACCAACACCCATTCAAGCGTGGATGGCTTAAAAGTAAATCCGTCATTATCTACTGGTGTCACAGTCCATCCGGCGGGAACATTCTCATCCAGAGATGGGGCAGTTACATCACCGTTAGCCTGTAGCAATACCGTTACAGTAAACGTTTCACCAGGAGCAACAGTATCGGGATTGATACTGCGAGTAGCAACCAGCAGATCTACAGCACCGATAATAGCAGTGGTTGACTCTGTATCTGTTGCACCCTCATTATCTTGTACGGTCAGATTGACAATGAATGTTCCGCTGCTTGCATAGGCATGGGCTGGACCCACACCGCTTCCAGTGCCACTATCGCCAAACTCCCAACTGTATGAAACAATTGTACCGTCAGTATCATAGCTGCCTGAACCATCAAAATTAATGGTTTCTCCGACATTGGCTGTATAAGGACCATCCGGGTCAGCAACTGGAGGCATATTGACTGCACCTCCGCTTACTGTAACATCGGTTTCGCCGCCAACTGCAAATGGACCGACGCCATAGCCGGATGTCGTTCCGCTAAGGGAATATGTCATCTCAGTAGCACCACCGGGCACCGTCACATCGTATATAATGGTGGCACTATTGCCAGCGGACCATGCACCCACCAACACCCATTCAAGCGTGGATGGCTTAAAAGTAAATCCGTCATTATCTACTGGTGTCACAGTCCATCCGGCGGGAACATTCTCATCCAGAGATGGGGCAGTTACATCACCGTTAGCCTGTAGCAATACCGTTACAGTAAACGTTTCACCAGGAGCAACAGTATCGGGATTGATACTGCGAGTAGCAACCAAAGTGTCCCCGATACCACTTACAGAAGAACCTGAAAACACGACAGCTACCGTCACGCCCAGCATCAACAAAGATATACACAATCCTTTTAATTTCATATTTTTATTTTTATTTCGCTTCATATTAATCCTCCTTATCGGTTTTAATTCCCTAATTCAACGAATATTTATAAACGTTTCTATATTTTTTACATTTTTACATCTTTACCTTTCACTTTTCACTGAAAATTCACTGAAAAGAAAAAAGAAGGAAAAAAGGGGAAAGAGTTGCTTTATGGGCTTTAGCTGCTTAACCAGCCACTAATCAGTTCCTGTAGCTCCCCGGTAGTTACGAGATGTCCGTTCTTTGGTATGTCGTTTACCCAGCAGTTGATGGCTTCCTGTAGCTCCTGGGTAGTAATCACGCCGTCATCGTCCCATGGATTCCAGTCAGATGATACTGCAGCCGCACCGTTCACATACAGGTCGTCTCCATTTATCGCGTCATACCAGAATACCATGCGTAGTGGGCAATTTTCATCACCGGCGAAATATGTCAAAGGTGGATATGGCACCGGTCCTTCGTCTTTATCCCACTCACCGTCGTACCAGACAGACCTTCCTGATTCATCAGATGTATAGGCGGTCGTCATCAGATACAATCCGTGTCCTTCTGGAAGTATGAATTCCGTGAAGTGGTCTGGAATTGTCTTGAATGCGTACAGCCACCAGTCCTCGCAGTCATATAGATTATCTGGACCTTGCTCCTCACAATAATTATCCCATGGAGTCCAATGATTGTCACGGTCGGGTTCGTCGAGTATTTCTTTGAGCTGGCCTGTATATCTGGGCTCTACTTCCTCTTTTATGTACTGGAGTATCAATGCAGGTATGTCATCTGCTACCGGGCCTATCTTTTCGAGATTGTCAAGAGGCAATACTTCCGTCCAATCACTAGGATTGTTCGCCGCGTACATTTCCTCCTTCAGCAACTCGAGCCATCCCCATCCTTCTTCAATGTCCTCTCTGATGGCGTGTCCCATATTGAACTGTGGCATTACTGGCAATGTGTCTCCAGGTTTCCACCCAATCAGGTACTGTGAATGATTTGGAATGAACAGCTTAACTTTTGGAAGCACGGACTTGAATGTTATGTATTTGAACAATGAACTGTTGCCCATATCTTCCGTCATAACCGCAAGAGTATCGTATTTCACTCCATCCACATAGAACTGCTTCTGGTTCCAGTATGTATTTGCACCGATGTTGGCATAAGCCTCGCCGAACAATCTTCCGACGACAATCTTTGCCGTCTTCTGGTCATAGTTGATGCTTACGACCCATGTAAATCCGGGACCTATTAACTGGGTTCCGCTCCTTCCATATCTCGTTGATTGACCAACCGTCAATGTAAATGAACCTACTTTCTCGTCTCCACGGCTGTCAGGATTTCCCTTATAATACAAGTCAAAAGTTGCCTGTGATTCAAGAATGTTTCCGGTAACTTCTGCAAGCCTTATTTCATGGTCAAAGAACTGTATGCTCTCTCCTTCGCCTATCGTCATTGGAGTAAGCCTTAAAACAACGGATTCATCGCCGCTCAACGTTACTCCATCCTCATCGAGGTTTTCGGTACGATGACCCTGGTAATCAAGGGGACCCGTAGCTGTTCCTATAGGTTGACTGACATTGTCATTATCTATATCCAAACATTCTGGAGCGAGATCGCCGTCCAAATCACCCAGGTTCGCTTCACTGCAGACCCATACCGGGTCCGGCTCTCCGTCTCCGTTTGCATCGAAACTGTCTATACCGTTGTCAACCTCACTGGAAGCCATCGGTATCAGGTATCTGCTCGTTCCAGGTGGTGCAAGCGTGGGCATATAAGCGGTGTCCAAGAACATGAAGGTAAATTCCTGCACGATTGACGGAGCGTATATGTCTCCTTTTACTGAATCGTTGTTCCACGCCCTCATCTCATACCCTTTCATCTCGAGTTCTCCCCTATAATGGAAATTATTGATTGAAACCCAGGTTTTTACGTCACCGTAATCAGGGCTGTTCGGATCAGTGCACTCATAAATAACATCAAGTTCGCCATTTTGGTTCTCGTCCTTGTCAAATTCTACTGGAACATAATACATCCTGAAGAATTCTTTCTCAATGGCATCCGTATTGTTTACTTTGATATTATGCAAGTACACCCAGTCGTCTGCGCCGTCGTTATCCCAGTCTGGATCGAAATGGTCCATGTAAACCGGGTTGAATGTAACGAAATCCTTTATAGGCGCCTGTGAATTCTGTGGGTCAAACGGAGCTATCGGGTCTGTGTACGGGAAATTCTCTGGATATAAACCATTCCATGGATCTTGTGCATTATGATCGCCTGCGCCGTGGTTGATATAGCCGTAAACCTTGAGCGTATTATAATTATCGTAATCGTTTATCCATATTCCATTTCCATTCGTAGCGTTGTACCAGAACACCATGCGTAGCAGAGGATTGTTCAAATCACCGGCGAAATTCGTCCAGCCTGTATATGGCACCGGTCCTTCGTCTTTATCCCACTCACCGTCGTACCAGACAGACCTTCCTGATTCATCAGATGTATAGGCGGTCGTCATCAGATACAATCCGTGTCCTTCTGGAAGTATGAATTCCGTGAAGTGGTCTGGAATTGTCTTGAATGCGTACAGCCACCAGTCCTCGCAGTCATATAGATTATCTGGACCTTGCTCCTCACAATAATTATCCCATGGAGTCCAATGATTGTCACGGTCGGGTTCGTCGAGTATTTCTTTGAGCTGGCCTGTATATCTGGGCTCTACTTCCTCTTTTATGTACTGGAGTATCAATGCAGGTATGTCATCTGCTACCGGGCCTATCTTTTCGAGATTGTCAAGAGGCAATACTTCCGTCCAATCACTAGGATTGTTCGCCGCGTACATTTCCTCCTTCAGCAACTCGAGCCATCCCCATCCTTCTTCAATGTCCTCTCTGATGGCGTGTCCCATATTGAACTGTGGCATTACTGGCAATGTGTCTCCAGGTTTCCACCCAATCAGGTACTGTGAATGATTTGGAATGAACAGCTTAACTTTTGGAAGCACGGACTTGAATGTTATGTATTTGAACAATGAACTGTTGCCCATATCTTCCGTCATAACCGCAAGAGTATCGTATTTCACTCCATCCACATAGAACTGCTTCTGGTTCCAGTATGTATTTGCACCGATGTTGGCATAAGCCTCGCCGAACAATCTTCCGACGACAATCTTTGCCGTCTTCTGGTCATAGTTGATGCTTACGACCCATGTAAATCCGGGACCTATTAACTGGGTTCCGCTCCTTCCATATCTCGTTGATTGACCAACCGTCAATGTAAATGAACCTACTTTCTCGTCTCCACGGCTGTCAGGATTTCCCTTATAATACAAGTCAAAAGTTGCCTGTGATTCAAGAATGTTTCCGGTAACTTCTGCAAGCCTTATTTCATGGTCAAAGAACTGTATGCTCTCTCCTTCGCCTATCGTCATTGGAGTAAGCCTTAAAACAACGGATTCATCGCCGCTCAACGTTACTCCATCCTCATCGAGGTTTTCGGTACGATGACCCTGGTAATCAAGGGGACCCGTAGCTGTTCCTATAGGTTGACTGACATTGTCATTATCTATATCCAAACATTCTGGAGCGAGATCGCCGTCCAAATCACCCAGGTTCGCTTCACTGCAGACCCATACCGGGTCCGGCTCTCCGTCTCCGTTTGCATCGAAACTGTCTATACCGTTGTCAACCTCACTGGAAGCCATCGGTATCAGGTATCTGCTCGTTCCAGGTGGTGCAAGCGTGGGCATATAAGCGGTGTCCAAGAACATGAAGGTAAATTCCTGCACGATTGACGGAGCGTATATGTCTCCTTTTACTGAATCGTTGTTCCACGCCCTCATCTCATACCCTTTCATCTCGAGTTCTCCCCTATAATGGAAATTATTGATTGAAACCCAGGTTTTTACGTCACCGTAATCAGGGCTGTTCGGATCAGTGCACTCATAAATAACATCAAGTTCGCCATTTTGGTTCTCGTCCTTGTCAAATTCTACTGGAACATAATACATCCTGAAGAATTCTTTCTCAATGGCATCCGTATTGTTTACTTTGATATTATGCAAGTACACCCAGTCGTCTGCGCCGTCGTTATCCCAGTCTGGATCGAAATGGTCCATGTAAACCGGGTTGAATGTAACGAAATCCTTTATAGGCGCCTGTGAATTCTGTGGGTCAAACGGAGCTATCGGGTCTGTGTACGGGAAATTCTCTGGATATAAACCATTCCATGGATCTTGTGCATTATGATCGCCTGCGCCGTGGTTGATATAGCCGTAAACTCTCAGTGATGTTGCATTCTCTTCTTCAGGTGGCTGAACGCCTGCATTCACATTTATAGGTGTAGTTGATATTGTTGCAATCAGTCCTGCAGTCGTAATCATCGATAACGCCACTGCTATGCTAAACAACTTTTTCATATTATTTTTTCCTTCTTTTATCATATTATTTCCTCCTTTCGATTTTATTTTTTATTTTTTCATCCCTTCTACAGGGCATTAAACAGGTTAATACCCCCTTTATTTATAAACATTTCGATATTTTCCATTTTTACCTCAGTTCATCCATATAAACTTATGGACAATCACCCCAGTGATTTGCTATTGCAACGACATCAAATATGTTTATCTCTCCATCTGGAATGCCTCCTGCACCTGACAGATCCTCTTTTATCCATCCGGGATATCCGTACTCTCCGAAATGATCTGCAACCATTCCCAAGTCAGTTTCGTTCACAACTCCGTCTCCGTTCAAATCGTACGGACATGATGGCATTGTGCCCGTAACGTTTACTTTTCCGTTCCACACCAGAATTGGAACAGCACTACCATTTTCATCCAGAGCTATGACATTTATCAATTCAATCATGCATTCCCCGACATTTGTTCCGTTCGCAGTAAAGTATACGGTTGCAAATATTCCTTCCGCCGACATATTCCCGTCTATGTAGGATCCAAATATGGTGGCAATTCCATTTTCGTTGTCTCCTATGATACCATATATCGGGAAAGTTCCCACTACGTTATCTATCTGCATGAGCAACGGGTTGAATTTAATTTCACACTGCACACTCTCTATAGGAACGGATGGAGTGATACGTATATCAAAGGTTGATTGGTCACCCTGGTCAACATCTTGGCTGTATGGTTCTATCCAAATCATGCTCCCTTCTCCAAGCGGCGGCTCGTTATCCAAAACAAATTTCTGTTTTCTCTCCCTTTCCATGTGGCCGACATTGTCACTTGCTTTGTAGTAAATCAGATATATTCCATCTTCTCCCTGAACTTTAAAGCTTCCCGTGTAATTTGTGAAATTATCTGGACGGTCAGGCTCCGTATATAATGTTCCATTTGGATAATATATCTTGTACCATATTTCTTTGACTCCGCTTTCATATCCGTCGGTGGCATTGATGAATATCGGAGTGTCAGATGTTATCCAGTGTACTTCCTCCGGGCCCCACCATTCGACAATGCTGGGGAAACCGTATTCCTTTATTGATACAGGTGGATTGCAATCGACGTATACATCGTTCCATTTCAATGTTTCTATATTATGATAGATATCTACACTGTACCATTCTATTTCATATAGACCACAGCACGAATAATCGAAATATTCTCCTATATGGCATAAGTTAATCGGATAGAATCCAAGCGATTCTCCTTCATTGGTAGTCATCCAGTCGAACAATAAAACCCAGTCTTCCATGCTCGTGTCCCATCTCCATATGCGATAGAACGTTTCATCTAGCAGAGATGGATTTGTATAATTTAGATATATTATAGTATTATTTGTAATATATTCATTATATTCGTTATTGTGGGCTTCCAAGTAATCCACCAACGTATCGTTGTAGTATATTGTTCCGATGAGTACTTTTATCGTTTCCGGAGCGGTCATAAGCCCGGCATCTATAGTCATGTTGGAATCACCGGATTGCAATGTTATCCATCCTGTTATTCCAGTTTCATTTGCATCTGAATCATCTGTATAAGAAGTTGCATACTGCGGGCTGAAGAAATAGTCAGTCGGCTTTGAAAACTCTACATAGTAACTTCCGGGAAGAAGTTCATCAAACTCGTAATAACCGCTTCCACTTGTAATATCAAATTTGATATATCCGCCTGAATCATACAATTTTACCTGCAGTCCTCCCATGCCCGTGGCACCATCATCCTGTATCCCGTTTCCGTTCATGTCTTCCCATACATAGTCGCCGATTTTGGCATATTTTATCAAACCTGCATCCCATTTGAGTTCTTCCTCGTCAGATGTAATAGTAATCTTGGCTGTTTTCCCATCCGAATATGCATCGGAGTCAATGTTATCATTTGCCCCAGAATCTTTGGAGGTAAATACCCACTCGGAAGATGGCTTCAAAAATTTGACATAATAGTCTCCTGGATCTACATCAAATTCATAATAGCCGGTTGAATTTGTAACCTTTGACGTGATATATCCTCCACCCCAGTGATAAAGTTGGACTGTAACACTACTTATACCAGTGGCACCGTCATCCTGTTTTCCGTTTCCGTCCATGTCTTCCCATACATAGTCGCCGATTTTTCCTTTTTTGTACATGCCGCAATCCCACTTATAATCAACCTCGCCGGCGCTCAAAGTCGTTACGGCGGTCAAACCCGTAGAAGGATTGGCATCGGAGTCCTTGTCATTTGCCCCTACATCCTGTAGAGTGAATAAATAGTCCGAGCCCGTCGGAATGTAAAACTTCAGATAATAACTTCCAGGCTCAAGATTTGTAAATTTATAAATTCCGCTGGGATTTGTCCATTTATTACCCACATAAGTATGGTCTGACTTATATAGCTCAACTTTTACATTGTTGATGCCCGGCTCGCCAAAATCCTGGGTACCATCCCTATCTAAATCATGCCAAACCTTGTCTCCAATCTCAGCGCGCTCAGCATATAGTCCGGCATCTATGGTATCAATATCGGCCCCCGGATTTAGAGTGAATGCATCAGTTGTGCCTGAACCATCGGCATCGGAATCTTTATCGTCGGTACATGCATCTTTCGTAGTAAACACCCACCCGCCTGATGGTATAAATTTAATATAATAATCTCCGGGGTCTGCAGTAAATGAGTAATATCCGGTAGGGCTGGTCAATATGTCATCTACATAAGTATGGTCTGACTTATACAGTTCAACTTTTACATTGTTGATGCCCGGCTCGCCAACATCCTGGCAGCCATCTGCATTCTCATCGTTCCAGACAAAGTCACCAATTGTTCCCTTTATTATATGGGATGTGCTTGCAGTTTTTATGCCCTCATTCCTGCAGCCAGTCACCCATTGGATACCCATTGTATCCCCGGGACCGGGATTATCTGTTCCGAATAATGAACGCGGGATTGTCACTTCTATTATAAATGTTCCAGCATTGTTCTCTTTATGACCACCCGGAAAAGTATATTCATAATAATAAACTGTTGTATCACCGATTGAAGATGGCATATTGCCCCATGAGGAAAGCGGGTCAAAATTCGTATGTTGCCATTCCGATACCTCATGAACATTAGCGGTATACCAATCATATATTGGATTGCCTGGAATGTCGAGATAAGGGTCTCCAATATCCTGCCCGCCTGGGTCAGCTGTTGTTTCATACAGCTTATATCCAACACTGTTGTTTCTCATAGCCTCCACGCTGTGTTGCCGTGAATCACCCCATATGCCGACGGTATTTGGGTCTTTAGGATTCCTCTGCTCATGAACAATATCCACGCCATAGTCATACGATGTCTCTGTTGTTCCCTTCTCATTGCGGGGGTGATTTCCAAGGTCGATACAGAGATCCCCTGGTAATATCCATTTGTATATCGGATAAGAACTATAGCGGGGTTCATATATGCCAACTCCCGTAGTTCCCCCAACAAAAGACCAATCGTAATAGTGCGGACAAGAAGTTACTATTACTGCATATATATTATCTGCATCATTATCCAGATACATTGCCTCGACATCATACCACTCTCCGCCAGATGGTTCTGTCCCCCAAATTGTCGTGGTATCCCAGTCATTGAAATCCCAGTTTCCGTACCAATCCAATACCGTATAGCTCACCGTACTAGTATGATTCGTGGGGGTGAAACTCGATAAATCAAAGGAATAATAATTTCCGCCGTCATGATTTGAAAGTAAACTCAAGTCAACTCCGAAATAATCCCCTAGCAAACTGTCACCCACAGGAGGGGGAGTATTAAAGCCTGCTGATTCAGCCTTTTCCACGAATATTAAATTCACTGCTAGGAATATGGCTATTGCAAAAACCATAACAAATATTCCCCTATAAAATTTCCCTCTACTTTTATTGTCTCCCATATTACACAACATATTATTACCCATACCAATAATATTGAGATGAAATATAAAGTTATTGTTTATTGTACATTACCTAATTAATGCATATATGCTTACATTGGCTTATTCAGTACTTCGGAATGTAGCTGACTGAAAACATCAATTTTGCTGATTTTTGCTTGT